>JAGNNG010000056.1 GCA_017990795.1 Deltaproteobacteria bacterium | reverse complement strand
GATTTATGCCGCGCGCCTGGGTGCCGGTCCGCCGCTGGTCATGCGCGAGATCAAGCAGGCCGTGTACCGCAGCCTCTCCAGCACCTTTGACGAAGCGCTAGAAGGCGAAGTACGTGGCCAGCTTCGCCTGCTGGCTTCCGAAGACTTTGCCGAGGGTGTCAGCGCATTTCTGATGAAGCGCGCACCGCAGTTTAACGGCAAGTAAGTCGCTCGCACGGCATTACCGCACAGACGCCTGCGCTACCCAAAATTAGGTAGCGCAGCGACTGCACCAACGCCAGCCGGCCCGACTAAAACCAGCTGGGCGCGGTGGCTACTCGCTCTTGTCGAACTTGGCGTCTAGGTTGCGCCAGAACATCGACGGTGCCATAGACGGCTCAGAGACATCGGGCAGGTCCGACGCATCAAACTGAGGCGCAGGAACCGGCGCTGCTGCAGGTGCCACTGGCTTGGCAACACTGATGGGCTTTACGCCGGGCGTCGACATTCCGGGCGCGGGCTTGGGAGCCGCTGCGGGCTTGGGCTCCTCGGCGGCAGCTTTGACGGCCACGGGCTTGGCGGCAACCACGGGCTTCGCGGCAACCACGGGCTTGGCGGCAGCGGGGGCTGGTTTGGCAGCGGTCGCCGGAGCCTCGACCTTGGCGGCAGCTGCGGGCTTGACCGGGGCAGGCTTCACCGCCACTGGCTCAGCTGCTGGCTTAGAGACCGGCGTGGGAGCTACGGTCACCGTCGCTGCTGGTGCTGCCGCTGGCTTGGCGGCGGCGGCTGGCTTGGGCGCGGGCGCAACCACCTCAAAGCCACCGCTGGGGCGAAATGCTGGAACCGGTGCTGACACCGCCGCTTTGTCGGCAGCGGGTGTTGCTGCAGCCGCTGGCTTAACTGGGGTCGGCGAGGCTGCTGCCGTCGCAGTCTTACCCGCTGTTGCGACAGCCGCAGATGCTGCCGCTGCTGCAGACGCAGGCTTGGCAGGAGTTACGGCTGGCTGCGGTGCCGTCGTCGGCTTGCTAGCGCCAGCAGTCGCCTTCGTGGGTGCGGCTGCGGCATTGGCCCGCGCTGCGGCGGCCAAGTTCCCAGCGGTCGTGGATGCCGTCAACACAGCTGCCGAGGCCGCCACTGACGCTGCTGCTACTGCTGAAGCCGCACTGCCTGCACCTGCGCTTGCTGGCGCCGTCGCTGCCGGAGCGGTGGACCCAAGGCCACTGAGCGTGGTCTTCACGGACGGTGTTGCCGCAGTTGCCGCCTTGCTGGCCGCCTGCGCTGCAGCGACTTTGGGCTGTTCCGCAGGCTTGCTCACCGGCTCGACCGCAACCGGGGGCCGCGTGGGCACAGGCTCGGCTTTGGCGACCGGCGCAGCGATACGGGGTGCTGCTTCCACGGCTGGCCCCCGCGCTGGTACCGACTCAGCGGGCCGCACTGGCGAGATGGTCTCCAGCTTGCCGGTCATCGTTCGAGCTGGCGGCTCCGCTGGCTTGGCGGCTGAGATGATCTCCATCCGACCGGTGCCGGTGGGCTTGCGTGCGCCGGGCTCCAGAGCTGCCGCCATCAGTGCTGCTGCCCGCGCGGCCAGCGGCGGCTCCTCAACCCGAGCTGACTGAACCTTGCTGGGCGCAACCTGAGGCATCGCCGCACCAAATGGACTGTCGCTGGTCGGCTTGTGCTCGACGCTTGGCCGAGGCTCTGGAGCTGGCTTGCTCTCTACTTTTGGACGCACCTCGGCGGGCGGAAACCCAGCGCGCGCCAGCTCGACTTTGGGCTCGACGGGCGCAGTCTCTGCCGGGTGCAAGTCGGGGCCGCGCGTGGACGCAGGCTTGATGCCAATCTCACCGCGGGCCGAAGCACGTCCAGAAGTCGTCGCTGGCGCCGCCGGTCGCGCTGGCGTCTCCGCTCGACGCACGGGGCTCTTGCTCGACGGTGTAGCGGGCCGCGACGGCGTAGCTGCTGGCTTGACAGGCTCGGGAGCGCGATAAGGGCGACCACTCTGCAGCTCGCGCTGGATCTCCGGCGGCAAGCGATGCAAAAGCAGCGTCTCTGCGTCATTGATCTCGCCCGGCTCACTCTCGTCGCTTAGCAAGATGCTTGGCATCGCCGGACGAGCCGGGCCACTGCTTGCGCCTGGAGCCCCGCTACTAGCCGACTGACTCAGCGCCGGCAGCATCTCGCGGTCCAAAAACTCCATCAGATTCTGCAGATCGCTGACAAATGCCTCGGCCAGGTGCTGGTTGCGACGCAGCGCATCAAACGCCGCGAAGTACCCGGAACCCGCCCCGACATTCATGCTGGTCGCTTCAAAGTACGCTTGCAGCGCGGACAGCAGATCGACCAGCTTGCTACGTAAGGCTCGCGAATCAGACGCTATGGGCAGCATTGTGGAACAGATTCGCGCATACGCACAATTTCTGCAAGGTAACGCAAAGCACAAAAAAATATCAGCGACTTTGACCAGGACTGCACGGCCCAAAGTCCGGGTCGGCTTAGGTCAAGCGCTGGGCCAGCGCCACTGAAGCAGGCTATGATGGGGCCTCGGACCCTTACCTACAGGAGCGCACTTGACCATGCCACCTAGACCGACCCAGACCGACCCGCCTGGCACTGCAAGGCACGCAGCCGCGCGTGCCCCAAAACAAGCCTGGCGCTGGCTAACCCTGACGCTACCTCCGGTGATGCTGGCCTTGAGCCTGGGTGCAGGCATGCCAAGCTGCCCCGGACCAGGGCCCGGCAGCGACGGTGGAGTCGACCTGCGCGGGCGCGATCTAAGCAGCGTCAGCATCGATCTAGCTACCAGCGCCGACCTGGCAAGCCGCCCTGACCTGCTGACAATACGTAACTCTGGCGACTGCAATGTTGATGCGGACTGCAGCGGCGGGCGCTGCGTAGAGCTATCGCCCGGAGGCTTTCGCGTGTGCAAGTACCCCGTCGCTGAGGCCACGGCTTGCGGCAGTCCACGCTCGGGCTTTGACCAGTGCTGTACCACCGCCGACTGCGCCACCGGTCGGTGCTATGCGTTTCCGATCACGCCGTACTGCGGGGGGGCGGCTCCGATTCCGCACAACTCGTGCGCCGACGACAATTGCAAGAGTAACGCCGACTGCGCGGGCACCAGCGTGTGTGCTCCGGCGGGCGCGCTGGGCAACAAGACGGCGCAGTGCCTAACCGGCAGCTGTCTGCGCGACACCGACTGCACCGCTGAGCCGGGCGGCACCTGCGCACCAGTCAAAAACACCTGCTGCGCGGCCACACGCGGGCTGTTCTGCGTCTATCCCAAGACCGGCTGCCGCGAAGACCGCGACTGCCCAAGCGGTCACTGCGAGATCATGGCCGGTAAAGGCGTCTGCCAGAGCGGCCCGCCGCTATGCCCACCATAACCAGCCGACGCGCTACAGCGGGCTATTGAGCAGGAAGTAGACGCGGTGGTTGGCTCCGTCCATAAAGCCGTGCGCGTAGCCAAGCTGAAACATGAACGGCAGGTAGTAGCCCAGGTTGCCATCTAGACGTAGCTCGCCGCCGACCGAAGCCTTGAGCTTATCGGCGGTGAGCTTGCCAAAAAACGCCGCTCCAACATCGCTATACACCGCGCCGTGCAGTCGCCATAAAAACGCGGGCACCGTCTGATAGCCGCGCTCTAGCCACCACAGCGGGAAGCGGTACTCGATATTTAGGACGTGCAGCTGATCGCCGTAGGTGGCTCCGGGATCGTAGCCGCGCAGCTTGGCTTGACCGGGACGCAGACCGAGGAGCGCCGCGCGCAGGTAGTCCTCACTCGACGGAAAGCCGCCCAGGTAAAAGATGCCTCGGCGCTTCAGATCGCCGCCGCTAAAGCCGCCTTCATAGCCCAGCTGCAGGGTGTGATTTTTCGCCCACCGCCACGGCCACGGAATGCCGACGTACTGCGCCGCCACCAGCCGCAGCGCGTACAGCTGATACTGCGAGCCCAGCGCCGGATGCGACACCGCCAGACCCAGCGACAGATAGCGGCCTTGCTCGGGCCCCACGGAAAACTGGAAGCGCCGCGCGTCCGAGTACACCAGCGACAGGTTTAACGCCGCATAGCGTCCAACCTCGGGCAGCTGCAGCGAGATATCGTCGGGGCCACTGGGCTGGCGCGGCGACTTGTTGCTCCAGCTGGTGAAGTTATACGAGGCAGACAAGCCCAGCGACCGCGCCACATCGCGCAGCAGCGGCAGATCGGTGCCAACAGCGATGGTCAGCGCTTGCTCGTCGTAGGTGCGATTCTGGCCGTTGTAGCGCAGGCCGCCACGCGGCGTCAGGCTGCGCGAAAAGTCCAAGTACAGCGGATTCCACAGCCTCGAGTAGGTGTAGCGCGCAAAAAAGCCCGTCGCATCGGCGCGGTCGGTCTGCAGCGTCAGCCCCGCCACCAGCGAGTGCAGACCCACCAAGTCAGCGGTCGAAAACTGCAGCCCCAGCGACTGCCCATACGGACCGGGTGCCGAAATCGGCAGCGTCAGCGACAGCAGCGACAGCGGCGTGCGAAAAAACGTCCGCGCGGGGTTATAGCGATGCACCGGCAGCCGCTTATCGGGGTCAAGCTCAGCCTCGGGAATCAGCGATGCTTCGGGGCGATCCTCGGGGGCCGCTTTGGCCAGCACAAAGCGCGTCGGGTCCAGCTCCATCGTCTCGACGCGATAGCCCTCAGAGACAAAGCCGACGTAAGCCAGCAGCTTGCCGTCGGGACTGACCGCCGGATTAAAGACGCCAGCGATGGTATTTGTGACCTGAAACGTGGTGTCGGTGGCCAGGTGATGCGCGTACAGGTTGTAAACGCCGGTCCGGTCCGACACGAAATACAGGTACTTGCCGTCGGCGGAATAGTGCGGCTCTAGGTCCAGCGCGCGGTCGTGGGTGATGTAGCGCAGCTCGCCGGTGGCCACCTCCAGGGTCACAATGTCGCGAAAGCCGCCCTCTTGCCAGTACGACAGCGCCAGCTGCTTGCCGTCGGGCGACCAGGCGGGCGTATAGACCTGCGAGAACTCGCGCTGCGGCAGTGGAAAGCTGACTTTTTGCGCGGCGCGGGCTCGCCACACCTCGGGCACTAGCTGCGCGCGCGGATCAATCAGCGTCGCTTTGTGCGACGTTTTGGCGTCGGGCAGCGGCATCACGCCCAGCCGCCGCGTACCCAGCGCATTGACCTCAAACGCCACCAGCTTGCCGTCTGGGGACAGCGCCGGGTTGTCGACGCGCAGGCCCTCGGTCAGCGGCACCATCTCGCGCCGATCGCGGCGATACAGCACCAAGTCCTGATACGAAAACATCGAGCGAAACAGCCGCAGCCGCGCCATCACGGCGGTCTTGCCATCGCTGCTCACCGATAGCCCGCTGACGCCATCTAGCTCGACATCGACTGTGGCGCCAAAGTGCGGACGCTTCGCCACCGCGCCGGTGGTCAGGTTCGCCACCGACTGTCGCCACAGCGCCGGTCGCTGATACGGGTCCGAGTCCAGCCACAACAGCGTCCGTCCACCATCGGTAAACACCGGCCTGTCTACGCTTAGCTTCCAGTCGCTCTGCGGCACGCCGACCGTCAGGCCCAGCGGCTGCTGCGCGAGCTGCTGCTGCTGCGCCGTGTAGCGGTCTTTTAGCGACTGCGCAAAGTCGTCATACAGCGGGCCATAGGTCGCGCCGGTCAGCTTGCGCAGCACGCGGTTTAGGCCCCACGGCACCCAGCAGTCCGGCGACCAGCAGCCGCCGTAGCGGTGCGAGATTTTCTGCAGCGTCTGCTCGCCAAACCGCCCCGCCAAAAAGCGCAAGAACGCCGAGCCGTACAGATACGGCACATTGCCGCGAGGAAACAGCCGCGTCTGATTGGTGACCTGATCCAGGCGCAGGAACTTGCCCTCCAGCACGTGGCTGCGCAGGTACATGTCAAACAGCGTCGAGCGCAGGCGGCCCGCACTGGTGCGCTCGGTCTCCTCAAAGACGGCCAGGCCCTCGATAAACCAGCGCGGCTGGATCTGATTTGGCGCGTACAGCGTGTTTACGCCCAGGCCCAGCAGGTAATTGACCCACTTGGGCGCGCCGTTCACGGTGTCCAGGTGCAGGATGTGCGTGTACTCGTGGACAAACAGCGCGTACAGCCAGTCGTCGTAGTCGTTTAGCTCCGAGCGGTCGTCGGGCGCGGTCAGATACAGCCGCACCGTCGGAAATGGCAGCGCCGTCGCAGAGCCATTGCTGTAGTCGGTGTCATCGGTGATCAGCACCTCGGTGCGAAAGCGCGGCGAGTGCAGCAGCACCGGAGCCAGCGCCGCGTGCGCAAGCTCAGTGATGCGCGCCAGCCGCTGCGCCACCCGCCCGAGCGGCTCGTGATAGGTGATGCGAAAGTGCGTAGTCTCGACGGAGCGCCAGACTAGCTCGGGATCGCCCGCCTGCGCCGGCAACGGCAGTAGCCACAGCGCCAGCAGCAGCAGCCAGCGAACCAGCCAAGCGCTGCGACCCCACCGCTGCCAGGGTTTAGCGCTACCAAGTAAAGAGCACCGAAGGAGCCGATTTCGCATGGGCTTAGGTGTTTTATCACCGCGCCGCCAGCGCTCAAAAAAGCACACCCCAAAAAGCGCGTGCGAAGTCCCGCGCAGGCTCCATGTAGGGTCGCAGTGGACACCGTAGTTGTCGTCGGTCAAGTGCCGGGTCGAAGTTGCCTTTCCGTCGGCCTGTGGTGCGGCTGTATAATACCGATGTGACCGTATATAAACCGCCTGTCAGCGTGCCCCAGGGCTCGGGGATGCGGTCACAGCCAAGCCTGGACGTTGCCGACGGGATCCCACAGCCGCTGCCGGAAGAAGGCTTTAACAGTCAGCCAGCGCCGGTCGCCGACGCCATCCCGCAAGAGGCCATCGCCACCGACGACAGTGCCCGCAACAGCTACCCACCCGAGCGCATCGTCGGCGGTCGCTACATCATCGAGGAGCGCGTCGGCGAAGGCGGCATGGGCCGCATCTACAAGGTCCGCCACCGCGATCTGGGCAAGCTGTTTGCGCTGAAGATCATTCACCAAAACCTGGCGCAGCAGCCGCACATCCGCGAGGCGTTTTACCGCGAAGCGCGCATGGCCGCCGCGATGAGCCACCCCGGCATCGTCCAGGTCATCGACTTTGGCGTCGACAACTTCCACGGCGCGTTCATCGTCATGGAGTACCTGCAAGGCGAGACGCTGGCCGACCGCCTGACCCGCGAGGGCACCATCGAGCCCAAGGCGACCTGCGACATCATGCTGCAGTGCGCCGACGCTCTACACTTTATCCACAGCCTTGGCGTCATCCACTGCGATATCAAGCCAGAAAACGTCTTCCTCTGTCGCTTCTCGGGTCACGGGCGGGACGAGCGGAAAAATGCGGTGCGGCTGCTCGACTTTGGGCTGGCGTCGCGGCCAGAGGTGGATGCCAAAGAGATCGTCGCGGCCACCACGGTTGCGGGCACGCCGACGTATCTGTCGCCAGAGCGGATCTCGGCGCAGCCTCCGACGCCTGCTTCGGACATCTACGCGCTGGGCGTGCTGTTTTACGAGTGCCTGACCGGGCAGCCGCCGTTTGAGGGCCGCCTGCAAGACATCCTGCAAGGCCATCTTCGACAAGAGCCGGTGCCGCCGACGCAAGTGCTGGCTGCGAGGCGCGGCGGACCGCAGATTCAGCTTGATTGGCAGCTAGAGGCGCTGGTGCTGCGCGCGCTGGCCAAAGATCCGGCAGCGCGTCATCGCAGCGCCGCCGAGCTAGCGCTGCAGCTACGCCAGCTGATGATCGAGCAAGGCATCAGCCGCCGCATCCAAGCGCTGGAGCACGTCGGCTCGCCGCGCGCCGATCTGTGTGAAGCGCTGGTGGACGCCTGCCCGCTGGCGATGTTTATCGCCTCACCGACCTGCGAGCTGCTCTTTGGCAATGCGGCGCTGGGCTCGCTGCTTGGCATCCCGGCTACCGACCTGCGCGGCAAGCTCTCCACGACGCTGCTGGGTCGCTGGTATCCGCGCATCGAGCGCGACGTGCGCATGGTCCTCAATCGCCAGCGCTCTAGCCGTCACACGCTGGTCGTACACAGCGAAGACGGCGAGACCCGCGGCGGCTGGCTAAACCTTGCGCCCTACAAGCGCGACGGCCAGGTGGTCGGCGTCTGCGGCATCGTGGCTCTGATGGGCGAAGACGCCAGCTAGCTAGCTCCGATCCAGAAGCTAGCTACTTTTCGCCCACCGCGCGCTTGAGCTGCTTGCGATGTCGCGCCGCGCCCAGCTCATCGCCAGCTGCCGTCATCAGCGTCGGAGCGCACAAGCTAAGTCCCACTTCGCGCGCCGCCGAGTTTAGGACCGCAATCGCCTTTTCTGCCGTCCGCTGCGCATCATTTGGCAGCAGCGGCGCCGGAATTTCTCCGTCGGCAAGCCGCAGCGGTCCCAGCGGACTGGCTTCGCGCAGCGGCCCCGCAGGCAGCACCAGACCCGCACACAGCGGCGTCGCCGCCCGCTCCTCAGAGCCACTCTCCGGCGGTGGCGCAGTTCCCGGCAGCTTCATCGTCAGCGACCAGACCTCGATGTGCAGGCCGTTTTCACGCAGCCGCTCGGTCAAGGTCATCGCTTGCGTCGCACTCGCCGGTCCGCCTTGGACCACGTGCAGCGCGTAACCAGCCGCCTCTAACAGATCCAAGAACTGCAGCCCGCTGGCGCTGCTCTCGCTCTCGGTGTCGTCATTGTCCGTGGCCAGCAAGCCGTCGGTAAAGCCGCCTTGAGGGTTGCTGCTGCCGCTATCGCACAGCACCACATC
>JAGNNG010000055.1 GCA_017990795.1 Deltaproteobacteria bacterium | reverse complement strand
GACTTTGCCTAGTTGGCGCCCGACTCACTGGGCTTTTGCAGGTGGGCTATCAGCCTTGCCAGCTCGCTAGTCAGCATGTCTACGCGACGCAGGACATTGCGGACCTCCAGCAGCCGCTGACGCAGCAGTGGCGGAGCAACCAGCGCCGCACTAAGAACATCCACCAGCTTCCGAGCGCGCGTCTCACTTGAGCACAGCGCGCGCAGCGGCTCGCCTTTTTGCGCCAGCATCGCGGCCAGCCGCTCGGTCAGCGCCACCATCGTCTGACGCGCTGTGTCCGCATCGAAGCTCTCCGGCCAGTGATCGCGCAGTAGCCGCGCCCTGACCTCGCGAAACATGCGCAGTGGAGGCAGCTCCTCGACAATCCCGACCCGCGCGATCCCGCGTAGCAAGATGTTGTAAGTACCGTCGGGATTTAGCCGATGCGCAACGATCTTGCCCAGCCCTGCAATCCGTCGCACGGGTGGACGACCTTGGTAGTCCGCCTCGTAGCCCGGTCGCAGGCTGGCAATCGCCATCAGGCCGCCATTTTCCAGGCACCAGGCGGTCATCTCGCGATACCTAGGCTCAAAAATGTAAAGCGGCAACATCGCCCCAGGAAACAGCTGGACCTGAGACAGCGGAAAGATCGGCAGTCGGCCAAGGTGTGGCTTTAGCGCGGCTTGTAGCTTGTGGCTCTTGGCGATGATCAAGTCTGTCTCTGCTTGGGAAGATGTCGCCAAGCCAAGCGGTACGCCGGATTCCTGCAGGCGATGCTCAACCACTGTGAGGTCAGCGAACTAGGTCTGTAAGTAAGGTATGGAGAGCCAGGGCTACGGGGCAGCCTTCACTCGGGGCACGGACCAGATGCGGGCAAAGGTCTCGGGGGTCGTGGGAGCCAGCGGTAGGTCGCAAGACTTACAAGCCTCGGGACCACGAGGATCTTTGCACTGCACGCAGCGAGTCAGCAGGTCGATCGTGGTGTGAAACTCTCGTCCCAGGCGCTCGATGACCGCGATCTTACGGTGCAGCTCGGTGATGTGAGTGGCCAGGATGCGCTGGATATGCTGCGCCGACTCACTCACTGAAGCGTGATGCTCCTTGGCGCTGAGGATCTCGCGAATCTCCTCGATGGAAAAGCCGCAGGTTCGCATCTCCAACACCAAGCGCAGCTTGCCCAGCTCTTCTGGCTCGAACATGCGATGGCCGCCTTGTGAGCGACCCGCCGGCGCAATCAGGTTCTCCGTCTCGTAGAAGCGAACCGCGCGCGCCGTGGTGTGGGCCCCTTGGACCATGTCTTTAAGCGTCAGCTTGCGCGGCGCACCGGCCACTTCAGTGGCTTTGGTGCTTTTACGAATACTCGCAGCCGGCTTGCTAGCAGCAGCCACAGCCTCGGTCGCACAGGTACTTTCAGCAGAGCTCAAGCCAGCTGGTCCCGCTTTTGTATTCGCAGGAGTTTCTGGATGAGCTGCTCGGTTCTTGATCATTCGCACTCCAGTGACAAAAGCCAGCCCAGGTTGTCGCGCCGACGTAGTCGCCTGCGAAAGCCCGCCGCGTAAGAAGTATCTTTATTGTCGACGGTGAAACCGGCTATGTCAATGACCCAAGCAGCCTGGCTAGGTTTGATAGAAGCTCGCCGCATGCTCTCCCAAAGAATCTTGGCCGCTGCTGCTTTTGCTTGGGCCCAGCGACGGCTTGCTGCAAGCTCCGCGCATTCGTTTGCGGACCCTACAGGCGGGGCTCGCGCTAGCGCACGCACTATTGAAGCGCAATAATGGCTGCAAGTACCCAGTACTAACTACCTGCACTGGCACCTGCACTGGTACGGACCGGAGATCTCGCGATGGGAATGTTGGGTTGTGTTGTGCTCTTGCTGCTGTCCGCGCTAGCCAGTGATGTTGCGTTTGCCAAAAAGAACGCGACGCTGCGATTCTGGCTACAGGCGCTGTCTCCGCTGTCAGGGGTCTTGGGACTTGGCGCTGCTGCAAACGGCCTCGTCTGCATCATCAAGATGCTGGGCTACCTTGGCTTTATCGGGCATGCGCCGATGGTCTACCTGGGCAACCTGGCGGCGGGAGTCTGCTCGCTGCTTCTCGGCATCCGCTACGGCTACGCAGCTGCCCTGCTGTGGCTAGGTAGCAAGCTCTCAAAGACCACCCGCGCCCGGCTCGATAGCCTTCATGCGCTGCTGGGCAAAAACGAAAAGACCCTGGGTCACGCTGGGCTGGCGCTGGGCACCTTCTGCATATTGCTGAACTTGGTTTTTTAGTGGCAGGCCAAAGGGTGTGATTGGCCTGGCCTTGGGTGAGTTGCCAATCACCAAGCGCTGGTTTGCCGATTTGAAACAGCCGCCGCGACCCTTGCGCTTTCAAAATTGTTTCGTTACGGTGCGCTCCATCGACCGCCCGTTGTAACAGGGCCCATAGCTCAGTTGGTCAGAGCGACCGGCTCATAACCGGTTGGTCCCTGGTTCAAGTCCAGGTGGGCCCACGAATAAACAACTCAATCGGGAAGGTTTCAGCCAGAAGCTCTCTGGTGCGAATCTTCTTTGGCAATAGCGAATCTATAGTTTGGGACTGGAGGAAAGAGCGTGCGGGACCAATTGAAGCTGCTTGAAGACCTGCAGCGTCACGATGCTCGCATTCAGGAAATGGAAGGGCTCGTCAAAGCACTTCCACAGGAGCTCTTAGCGGCAGAGACCGCTATCGGTGAGCTTGAAAAACTGCTTGCGAAAGAACGTGCTGGCCTGTTGGACATTGAAAACTTTCGCAAGTCTCAAGAGGACGAGCAGAAGGACACGACAGAGCAGCTTAGCCGCGCAAAGGCGAAGCTCTCTCAAGTGAAGAACATGAAAGAGTCCAACGCCGCGCAGCGTGAAGTCGAGAGTACGCGGCGGACGATGGAAGGTCGCGAAGAAGAAGTACAGAAGCTGGCTGCCGTCATCGAGCAGCAGCGCAAGGCCATCAGCGAACATGAAGCCAAGCTGGCCACCGAGCGCGAAGGTCTGAAGAAGCAAAAATCTTCAGCCGACCAGCGCATTGCCGCGATCCAAAAAGACATCACGGCAGCGCGCACCGAGCGTGAAGAGCTGGCCAAGATGCTGCGACCCGATGTGCTGCGCAAGTACGGCACCATTCGGATGCGCAAAGGCCTGGCTGTGGTCGCCGTCAAAGATGGCACCTGCCGAGGCTGCAACATGAGAATCCCGCCTCAGCTTTACAACGTCCTGCAGCGCGGAAACTCGCTAGAGCTGTGCCCCACCTGCAACCGCATCATCTACTGGGCCCGGCTCCTAGAAGAGCCATCAGAAGCATCCGCCGCCTCGTAGATTTTTCAGCTCGGCAGCGGCCCCAAACCCTGCCGAGCTTCCTATCGTCTGCACACCCGTCCTCTTCCTGATTCAAAGCACCACTGTCTACTTTCTTCTGGCCGCAAGCGCGATCCACTCTGCCACCTTCGCAGCTGGCTCGGCCCTGGATCGTTGACTATGGCCCGAGCCTGGGGCAACCTTCCCAGACCGTGACAGTACCTTCGCGTCAAGCCCGCAAATCTCTTCGCTTTTTCTCGCAACTTTCTTCTCTGCAAAGCCCACTGCTTGCCGTCGGTTTGTTCTCGACCGCAGTGCTTCTTGGTGGCTGCACCACACGCACGCCGCTGGCTCCAGGCTGCCGTCCTTGGTCCGCGGGCAGCAGCAGCACCGAGCCGCCGGCCCACTGCATGTTCTTCCCCGGCAGCCTCGCGATGGACCCGCTTGGCGACGTCCTTTACGCCGCCAGCACCAACGCCGATCTGTCGTTTGGTGGCGCCACACTGCTCGCATTCGATCTACTCCGCCACGAGCGCGCTACCACCTGCTTTCGCCGCTTTGGCCGCGATGACGGTGGTGATGCAGAGTGTGGCGTGGTCTCGTGTGGCGACTCGGGAGCTGCGCTAGGCAGCAGTGCCACCGTCGAACAGACCGAGCAAAAAGAGGCCCAGACCAAGCACGCTGTCGCCGACTACGATCGCTGCTACTGCGAGCGCGACATCGACGACCCCAACGTCATCAACTGCGAGCCTCAGCGCTTCGCCATCGCCGAGCAGACCACCAAGATCGGCTTTTTCCCCGGCGAGATGAAAATTCTCGCGGAAGACCCGCCAAACTGGCCCGCTGCCGCCCCGAGTCAGCTGCTTCATCGCGGTATCTACTTGGCCGTGCGCGGCGATCCTTCGGTCACTTTTGTCGACGCCACTCGCCCGCTGGTGTTGGGACGAAAAGTAGACGGCGGCACCGGGCTCGATCTGAACTGCACCACGACGCCACGCGCCAGCTCTGAGCCAACCGTTCGTCATGCAGGCGGCGACTCGTACCAGCTCAAGCAGTGTCAGCTTGAGAACCGCACCCAGCGCACCGTCGATGATGTCCTCGTCGACGAAAACGATCCCAGCTTGGGCACCCGCGCTCGCTTTGAAGTGCCCCCCGAGCCGATGGGCTTAGTCATCGATCAAGGCTGTATCGAGTCTGGCTTCGTCCACGAGCGCGGCACCTTCTACGGCGGCGTCCAAAACAGCAACCCGGTCTGCTACGGCGTCGACAAGATGGGTAAGCAGCAGACCGGAACTTACTACCAATACCTGGTCACGTCGCACCTCTCCAGTGGTCAGGTGGCGGCGTTCAAAGTGAAGGGCAGCGCGATCAGCCCCGCTCCTGCCGAGCTGCAAGATGTGTCGGTGGCGCTGTTCTCTGATTCCAACGGTCGCAAGGGCGCTTTTGCACTGGCTCCGCGCCGTCCGGGCGACCTGAGCCAGCCGTGGTATGTGACCTCGCGGCTCACCGGTCAGCTGTCGTCCTTTCGACTAGCCAGCACTGCGGGACCGACGGTAGTGCCGGGACTACTACTGAGCTTGGGCGGCCAGTTTTCGACCGCCTCTCAGGACGTCCGCGACATCGTGTTCGAGCCCAGTGGTGAGCGCGCCTTCTTCACCGTCTACTCGCCACCAGCCGTCGCCATCATGGATACCCGCTTGCGCAATGGCACCGCTGGCGTCCCCATCAATCAAGTCACCAGCATCACCAACGTCTGCCCCGGCCCGTCGCGAATCGTGATGTCGCGAGTCCCCAGGCAGAACATGGGACAGTCGGTGCTTGCGACGCGCCTATACGTCAGCTGCTATCTGTCAGGCCAAGTGGCCGAGATCGACGGCGATACAGGTGAGCTCATCGGTACCATCCAGACGGGTCGTGGGCCGCTCAGCATGGCTCTTAACTTCGGCGGGGCCCAAAACGGCATCGACCCCTGCGCCGATCCCTACGTCAGCGACGGTGAAGCCAAGCGCCTCGGCGTCATCTGCCCCACCGGCGCGAACACCCTACGCCCGCATCCGCTGGGACCCAGCCAGCCCGCCACTGGCCCGCGCGCGTACATCAGCAACTATCTGGACAACGCCATTGCCGTCCTCGATCTCGATCCGCGCAGCCCGAGCTATCGCCGCATGATTGCTCGCATCGGCCTGCCGTCGCCCAAAAAGGTGGACTAGCTGTGACCCTTAGAATTCGTTATCAGCACTGGACCCAGCTCGCCGGTGGTGCTGCCTGCTTACTCGCGCTATTTGCGGGCTCCTGCACGACCCAGCAAGTGACCACGCCGACGCGCACCCTCGATCGCCCCAGTGACGTGGCCCTGTTCTGTGTCGACTACGAGATCCCCGACTGCCTCCCCAAAGGAAACGCCGAGGCCGATCCCGAAGGCTACCTCAACGAGTACTGCAGCGGCGACGCTTGGCGCTCGGTAACGCCTCGGGCCACGGTGCTGGCTCTGGATGAGTGCGACGATAACCACCGCCGCCTGCGTCGAGACTCGTACTTGTCCGCTGTACGTAAAGCGGCGGTAGCGCTGGGCCGAGATCCCGATGTGCCTTGCTGCCCTGGCGACAATACCAGCTGCGGCACGGCTCCCCCCACCTGCAGCCGTCGCGTTCTGTCGACTCTGATTGCCAACACCGCCCGCGGCGAGCTGGCCGTAGCCGATACCCAAGCGCAGACGCCAGGACTTACAACCATTGGCCGCTTGCACAACCTGCACGGCGGGCAGCTCGGCTACGGCTTCTTGCCGACGGGCCTGTTGCCCGAGCATGTGCGCGCCTTCTCGCCACCGCAGCAGCGTAGTCCAAACGGGGCCGTGATCTCCCCGGACGCCTGGGCCGTGACCACCAACGTCGGCTCGTGCGATCTGTCTGTTGTGTCGCTGCAGCCGGTGGCCAACCTGACCACCCGCGCGGCGATTTGTGATGACGCAGATCAGTCGTGCCCAACCCAGGGCTGCGACGCGCTGTCGTGTCCCAAGCAAGTGCAGCCGTTCTTGCCAGGTGCGGCAGGGTCACAGATCCCCTTACTGGCACGTCCATCGTGGGTCGAGACACCACCGTGGCTAGACGGACCCAAGCGCACCGCTGTCGTGGCCTATCCGACGTGTGGTCTGGTAGCGGTCGTCGACCTACAAGACGGCCCCAGTCAAGGTCAGGTCATCGAGGGCATCGGCTTTGATCCCAGCGATGCCACCAAGCCAGCACGCATCCTAACTGCCGGCGATCTGGCGACGCTGAAGTGCCCTGCAGACTGCGGCGGTGATGCCAGTCCGCTGATGCCCGACATCAATCGCATCCCAGCCCTTGGCACCATGCGAGCGGCGACCTATCCAGCGACGCTGGCGACCGACAAAGACGGCCAGCGGCTCCTAATCGGCGATGCCGTCGGCAGTGCGCTTACCGTCGTCAATATCGATCCGGCGGCAGCAGATGGTGCGCACTTTATCGGCACCCCGCGCCGCATCACGCTCGACTTTGTAGCTAGCAACGAGGTTCTGCGCGCTGGCAGGCCAGGCATTGACCGCATTCGCGTCTCGCCCCGCTCTGCAGCAGGGCTGTACGCCTACGTGGTAGCACGTGACAGCAGCGTGCGCGTGGTGGACCTAGACCGCGAGGTCGAGTGCGAGACCAATCCCGATCCGCGCTTCCTGATGCAAAACGCCGGTGGCTCGCTGCGCGTGCTGCCCGACGAGTGGAACGACTCTAACTTGCGTCGCCTGGGCTGTCTGCCAGTTGGACCGGGTACCCCGCGCAGTCCGCTGTACAGCAGCCCCGGCCTGACCCTGCCCAACGGCAGCTTGCCGCGCGACGTGGGCTTTGTGCACCAAGACACGCCGCCCTGCGCCAAGCCCGGTACCAGCGAGTGTCCATTCACCCCAGATGCAGTCCAGACCAGCTGGCTGCAAGCCACGGCAGGCCTGTGGATCGGCGACTTCGCATGGCTGCTTGGCGGCGGCGGGATCGTCGCTGGTATCCAGATGGCCGACGCCTGCCCGCAGCCGTCGTACCGCGCCTGCTTCCCCGAGTTCGGAGCCCTGCGCCGCTTGAGCCTTCTACACACCCGCTCGCAGGAGCTCCCGGCGCCCGAGCAGCTGAACTTGCCTGGCCTGTCGCAAGCGCTGTCGCTGACGCCGCAAGACCGACTGGGTAATGTGCGCCGGGCGTACTCGCGCTTTGATGATGGCACCAGCGTCGGTCCAGGCCCACGAACCGAGACGGACAGCACCGGTCTACCGGTCTATTCGCCGCGCGTCGGCAGCTCTGTGGTGTCGGTGTTTGCAAACCTGGGCATCACTGGCAGCACCCAGACTCGCCGTCGCCTGCTGCTTCCTGCGCCAACGCCTTACTACTACCTGCCCGTCGATCCGATCTGCGATATGACGATTCGCGAGCAAGCCGTAAACCTCAGCAAGCCCGACGCCAGTCTGCCTGCTGAGCCGACGCGCCGCCCGGTTGCCCTGGCGTCGTTCACCGACCCGCTGGCGGTAACCACGGAGCAGTGGACGCTGGACTGGGAAGGCACGCTGGCGGGCCTGTCACGCAACACTGGTCGCTTGCTGTCCACCGGGCAACTGGCGGATCTAAACGGGCTTTACTGCAACCGCGGCGCAGAGAAAAACGACAAGCTGTGGTTTGGCGGCTGCTATGCCAACTCGGACTGTCCGACGGGGACGCTGTGTCGACGCGAGCAAGTCCAGACCAACGGCCCCGGCATCTGTCTGTCCAACGCAGCGGCGGATCAGTGCCGCGCACTCTCGCAGCGGCTGATGGTCGATACCAGCAACGATACCGAGTGGGCTGTCACCTGGCTCCGTCGCTATCGCATCAGCAAGGCCGAGCAGCAAGTGCCTCTTGTCACCGGCGGCGATGTCGCTGACCGCCTGACCCTGAGCGAGATTACCGAGCCCGAGTTCTCACTTGAGCAGCAGAGCTGCGACATGCAGGCCGTGGGCACCGCCTGCCCCGGCATCATCACCGTCAGACGCCGCAACGCCCCGCTGTCCGAGGCACTGATTGAGAAAAAGACCACCTGCCGCGTCACTGGCAAGACCAGCGCCGGCACGCCCGAAAAGAGCTGCATCTTGGAGTGCACGTCCAACCAAGACTGCGGCGATGGCTTCTACTGCGGTCGCTCGGCGCTAGAGACGCTGGAGATGCCGGCTCGGGCGGTTGGACGCTGCCTTCGTGCGCCGCTGATTACGCCTGACGCCATCACCCGTGACGGCACGCCGCTTGGCGCGGACGCGACCGCCCTGCTGGCTGCTTGCTTTCCAGATCAGCAGCGCTACGAGATCCACGGCGGCGATGCCTTCGTTGTCCGAGGCGATCGCACCGGAGCCCCCACCCTGTCGACTCGGGCCAGCGACGGCACTTGTCAGCGACCGCAGCCGGGTGACCCGTCGTATCAGTCCAGCCGCTTGCTGCAGCCTCGC
>JAGNNG010000054.1 GCA_017990795.1 Deltaproteobacteria bacterium | reverse complement strand
AAGCCCTGTGGCCGCAATCCAAAACAGTCTGCCTCGTGACACGAAGAACCTCGGCTCAGATATTAGTGACCTGAAAATTATAATTTAAATTACATAAAAATCACACATTTAACCTTACGCAGTGCTGACATGGTTGATGCAGACGCAACTACACCTGTAGAAGCGCAGCCGCCGCGACAGGTCCGACCCCGACCTACGTCAGCCATAAGACTACAGCGCCATGGCGCTGCTATCGCACACTAGGGTTAAGAGCGCCCCACCTGACGAGCACTGCTCCAGCCAGGCGATTTCAGCAATAAAATCCCGTGTGATTACTTACAAGTAAGAAGTGTTTTGAATTACTAAAGGTACCAACTAAGAACTGGACATCCCCCCGAGATGCCCAGTTCCTACATCCGACCCAGCGACTGCCAGTCGGCTTCTTTACGCTGCTTTGATGACTTCGCGCCCGCGCAGATAGGGACGCAACACCGTGGGCACCGTCACCGAGCCATCGGCGTTCTGGTAGTTCTCTAGGATTGCAATGACCGTTCGCGGCAGCGCCAGCCCCGAGCCGTTGAGCGTGTGAACGAGGCGCGGCTTGTCCTTCTTGTCCTTGCTGCTCTTGAAACGAATCTGGGCGCGTCGAGCCTGAAAGTCTCCAAAGTTGCTGCACGAGGAGACTTCGAGCCACTCGTTCACGCCGGGGGAGAAGACCTCAAGATCAAACTTTTCGCAGGCGGCAAAGGACAGGTCGCCGGTACACATCTGGATGACGCGATAGGGCAGCTCAAGTGCGCGCAGGATCGACTCGGCATCGTCCAAGAGCCCGAGCAGCGCCTTGGCACTCTCCTCGGGGCGTACGAACTGCACCATCTCAACTTTGTCGAACTGATGACCGCGCTTCATGCCACGTGTATCGCGCCCGGCTGCCAGCTTTTCCCGACGAAAACACGCGCTGTAGGCCACATGCTTTACGGGCAGCGTCTCCGCCTCGAGAATTTCGTCTCGATATAGGTTGGTCACCGGCACCTCGGCAGTAGGGATGAAATAAAAGTCCTCCTCTGCATCGCGGTACAGGTTGTCGCCAAACTTGGGCAGCTGCGCCGTGCCAAACAGACACTGCTGCTTGACCATGTAGGGCGGATAGACCTCGGTGTAGCCCTGATCGATGTGGACATCGAGCATCCAGCTGATCAGCGCCCGCTGCAGGGCAGCCCCTGCGCCTTTTAGGACATAAAAGCGCGACCCAGAGATCTTCACTCCGCGCTCAAAGTCGAGGATGCCCAGCGACTCCCCGATCTCCCAGTGCGGCCTTGGCGCAAAGCTGAACTGGAACTGCTTGCCTTCGGTGCGAAGAACGATGTTCTCTGCATCGGTCTTACCCGTGGGCACGCCCGGCTCGGGGAGGTTTGGCAGCTGGAGCAGCAGCCCATCAAGCGCCGTCTCCGTCTCGCTAAGCTGCGCATCTAGGCCAGCGATCTCCTGCTTTACCGACTCCATCTCTTTGATGGCAGCGGCTCGCTTGGCTTCGTCCTTTTCACGGCCAATCGCCTGCGAGGCAGTGTTGCGCTTGGCTTTTAGCTCATCGGCTAGCGACAGCAACTGGCGCCGCTTGGTATCGAGGCCTAGAGCCTGCTGCGCAAGCTCGGCAGCACCGTCGTCAAACAGTCGCTGGCGGTAGATGGTAAGCACTTCTTCGGTACGGTCACGAAGGATCTTTGCGTCGAGCATGGGCCCGCATTCTTTCGTCCTAGCAAGCGGCGTGTCAATAGTCCGCGCGCAGTCCCTGGCTATGTCGCGACCTTGATGAAGTGGTAAGCTGTGGCCCTGTGCGTGTGTGCGCAGCCCCTGTGTGCCCGCTTAGGTGCAAGCGTGCGCTCTGATAGCCATGGAGTTTTCGGCTTTTCCCATGGCCGCGGCCAGCAGGCCAATTACTGATGGTGCCGTACTGGAGTCGTCCCGATGTCATCGATGATTCGTCCAGCAGCTCCCCCTACCGAAGTTGAGATCCCCTATGACCTGGCGATGCCCGCGCAGACCGACCAGCCAGTCGCAGGTCTGCCCGCGGTCGCACCGGGTCAGCTAGTCGAGCTGTCAGACGGCCAGCAGGTTCTGATCCTAACCCTATCCACAGCTGCCGGAACCGAGCCAGTGGCGCGCGTCCTGCGCGTCTGCTGGCCTCGCCACAACGTGCTACCACTGGGTGAGGTCTTTGAGCTGCAGCCCAGTGACCCGCTAACCCAAGGCACTCTTCGCATCCTGGGCGCGTGGTATGCGCCCAACGGTGTACCGCGCTCCGAGCGAGTGCTGCTGGAGGCCATCCGGCGCGGCTTTATCACCAGCCGCACCTGCGGCGTGCCATGGCCGATGACGGCGACTTGGCAGCTCTCAGAGCAGGCATCCGAACAGATCGAAAAGTATCTGTTTGAAGTCGCACGAACCACTGGCTGCGCTTTCCCATTTCATGACATCGCCCTCGCGATGCGGCAGATGCACCTACGCCTCAGTCACGAAAACCCCGCGCTGTGCGACATCGTCACTGGTGAAGTACTGGGCAGACTGCCGCGAACCGATGATGAGATGCTGGGCATCTGGGCGCGCGAGCTACAGCGTCGGGTCCATTCCTCTGAAATAACAGTGGCTGGTTTGCCCGCCCGCGACTAGAGCAGGCGAGCAACCCGACGCTGGCTGTTACGCTGTAGACCGTGTTAGCGCAGTGTCGGACGCGCAGTCAGCGTAGTAGGCCCAGCCAGAGCAATCAGGGGGCGAAGCCGCGCAAAGTTCTTCTTGCCGATACCTTTGATCTTCTGCAGGTCCTCAGGCCGGTGAAAGGGATGCGTCTTGCGATAGTTGAGGATCGCAACGGCGCGACTGGCCCCCACCCCGGGCAGCAGCTCTAGCTGCTGAGCGCTGGCATCGTTGATATTGACCACTCCGGCGCCAACAGGTGCCACTACGGCGACGGCGGGTGGCTTTGCTGGCGCAGTTTGTACGCTAGCCGCGACCGCAGCTTTTTTCACTTCGCCCCAAGCGGGAGCACTGACCCCCACTGAAGCAAGCAACAACAACGCAACCGCTTGAATCGTCTTTCGCATCTTCGTCTCCTGTTCGATTGGGAATAGAGCAATTTTGAGAGCGCCAGCCTCTTGGGTTTTAGAAGCAGCGTCGGACTTGGGCGGGCGCAAGCCGAACGCCACGCGATGTCAATTAGCTGCTAGCAAACGAGACCTGGCGACCACTGCGCTCAGCTGGCAGTTCCGACGTGGCAGCCGTGCTGGAAGAGTCGCGCTCGGCGTTTTGCATGGTCTCGCGGATGTGTAGCTGGCCACTGATGGGCAGCGCATCGAGACGCACATTTAGCGACTGATCCCGATTTACGAAAGCAGTGCCAATGCGAAGCCAGATGCGACGGCCCTTGGCACGCTCGACGATGGTGTAGACCGCTTTCCAAACACCCGGCGCGGCACCATCAGACAGACCGGGGGCAGAGGCCAGCTCGGCTGTGGTTACGCGGGGTGGAACATACGAAGCAGCAGCTTCGCCTGCGGACTTCAGTGGTGCATTCATGTGAGCCTCTCTAAATCGGTGGGTTGAGCTGGCAAGCACGGTCGCGTGACATTGCGTCGGCGCAGGAAGACCAAAGCAGCAGCCGTGCCAGTGCAGAACAAAGTCGGCAGCAACAACGAGCGCCGCGGAGTTCTCTGACGGGAAACCCTATTTTTTAGGAGAGGTGGATTGGGGTGCGCCAGGCACCCAGCGGGCGGGACGGAATATGGAAAGCAGCCGAATCCCGGACGCATCCGAGATCCGGCTGCTAAGGCTAGCTAGCTATTTGCAGCACTCGAACTTGGCTTGGGAAAACTGACCCGGGGCACCGCAGGAAGAGAACGCCGAGAACGACGTCAGCTTCAATCCACGTGCCGTGCAGGTACGATCTGCTTCGGCTTTCAGCCGGGCCTCATCCACACACATCATCGGGCTGCCGACAACTGCGGCGACGCAAGCGGGAGGAGGAGGCGGCGGCGTCACCGTCGGGCAGCAGCGGAACTTGGCTTCAGAGAAGCCGCCCATGCCACAGACCTTGTCGAGGCTGATGCCAGAGAGAGTTGCCCTTTTGGCAGCGCAGAACGCAGTCCCTTCGCGCGTCCAGATATCCGGCGTCTTGCAAGCACCTGCGGGCGCGGCGTTCTCAGTACACATCGGTGGGGGCGGCGGCGGCGTGACCACTGGGCAGCAGTCCACTATTACGTCCGAATAGCCAGTCATGCCGCAGCTCTTGCCAGGCCGAACGTCCTTGAGCGCCAGCTTCTTGGAGCTACAGAACGCCTCAGCCTGACGCTTCCAAGCATCGAGCGGGGCACACACACCAGTAGTACCGCCAAGGTTGCTCGAGACGCACATCCCTGGAGGAGGAGGAGGCGGCGGCGTGACCACTGAGCAGCAGTCCACCGTCACATCCGAGTAACCAGTCATGCCACAGCTGCGACCCGGACGAACGTCCTTGAGGGCCAGCTTCTTCGACGTGCAGTACGTGTCAGCCTGGCGCTTCCAAGCATCCATCGCCATGCACACACCCGCCGGGCTAGTTAGGTGATCCGAGATGCACATGGCGGGAGGAGGAGGTGGCGGCGGTGGCGTCGCGGGACAGCACACCAACGTCGCTGCTTGATGACCGGTAGCGCAAGCCCTGTCCAGCTTCAGATCCTTGATGGCGAGGCCCTTCATCTTGCAAGAATCTTCGGCGCGGCGCTTCCACGAGACGTCATCCACGCAGGTCATCACGGCCCAGGTCTCAGTCGTACACATCGTGGGGGGAGGCGGCGGTGGCGGTGGCGGAGTCGCTGGCGAGCAGCACTCGTACTGAGCCGCAGCGTAACCACCCGTCATACAGGCGCGATCCAGCTTCAGATCATGAAGCTCCATCTTCATCGAGGAGCAGAAGTTGATGCCTTCCATCTTCCAGGCATCCGGCATGCGGCAGGTGCCAGCACCCATCGCAGGCGCCCACATACACATCGTCGGTGGTGGCGGCGGCGGCGGCGGTGGCGGCGGCGTCACCCCAGTACAGCACTGGAACTTGATATCGAGGTGTCCACCCATACAGGCAGCGCCATAGCTGACCGTACCCACGGTCGCCATCTTGGATTTGCAGAAGTCCTGGGCCTTTAGCGCCCACGACTTGTCATCCAAGCACGAGCGCGTTGCCAGCGTCTCGGTCGAACACATCATCGGAGGAGGAGGCGGCGGCGGTGGCGGCATCGAGCTGCCACAGCACTCGTAAGTGGCTTCTCGGAACTGGCCCACGCCACAGCGGTTGTTGAAGGTGATGTTCTTGAGCGTCAGCTTCTTGCCCATGCAGAACATCGAGCCGTAGCTCTTCCAGGTTGCCTCGTCCTTGCAACTGGTGGCACCGCCCTGCGTCTCTTTCAAGCACAGCGCCGGATCGGCGGGCGCATCTGCAGAGCCCACGCCCTGCGATACCGACTCATTCTGCAAGTCGATTGGCTCCTCGGTACCGCAGCCGCCGAGTAGAGCGCTGAATCCCAGCGCCGCTGCGTACAGTGGCAGGCCCAAAAAGCCTACGGCTGATAGTCGTCGCCGGAGCCCCGGCTCAGCCTTGCTCAAGTTCTTTGCGTTTCTCATGTGTCCTCCTGATGGTGTTTCGAGTTCCCCCAAGACCTTACGATCTAGGAACGTCCTAGCTTAGTTATCGGTGGTGACAACCTGGAGTCCTGCGCTGGCTCCGGGCTGTTTGCAGCAGAGATACTTGACGTAACGAAAGCTGTGGTCGCTACACGCTGTCGTGGTGGAGACCGACTCCACGCGCTCGCCCCGTGACTGACAGTCCAGTGCTGCGCTGGCTTGCCAAATCGCTGCGTCTTGGCAAAGGAGCCCATCCCCTTGAATGCGCGCCGCGCAGACCGGAACCGGCACCTGCTCGCAGCAGTCAAACAACAGCGCCTTTGCCAGACCGGGCCCGCAGAGCTTGTCTGGCTGAAAGCGTCCTACTCGCGCCCCGGACATCCGACAGACCGCGTCGGCCTGCTTCCGCCATCCCGAAAGATCGATACAGAACGCCAACGAGAGCGTCTGTGCCGTGCAGACCGGACCTGTTGGATCGGCAAGATCGGGCTGCGATCCCATCGGGCCATCGCTGCTCGCGAGGTCACTGGTATCGCGCAGCGATAAGACCTCGGCCTCGAACCCAGCACAGCCACCGCCAAACGCCAGCTGCACCAGTAGGACCGCACCGCAGCAGCACCCACGTAGTAGCCAAGGCCGATCGATTGGGCTGTTAGTCACAAGAGAGAGAGTGCCCAGTCCAAGCGCGAATGGCTCAGCTGAAGCCTACTTTTTTGCGAGATTTCCCGAGGCAAGGGCTCTGCCGCTCATAACGCATCGCGGCATAAAATCACTGGCAGGGGCGCTGCGACCGGACTGACCTCACTAGCAAGGCCTAACACTCCCAATCCAGCAAGCCATCGACTGGCCATCGATTCCCAATCTGGGTAAGGAACCGCCGCGAACCAACTCCTTTCCGCCTCTTGATTGGTTCCTATCGACTGCGATTCCAACCGCTTCGTAGCAGGGGACATCACCAACAAATGTCGACGCTGGAGTTGCAACGCGCAACGATGGGTCGGGGATAAGTCGGAACGTAGGCGGAAGTCCTCCTAGGACTTACGACTTCCTAATTCATACTGGCTGGGCAGCGCTGCAAGACAAGAGGAGGAACGAAGACCTAGTAGCTGCGAGGTCTAGGACCGGCCAAGCGCAGCGGCGGAAAGGCGCGCTCATGGCTGCGTAGTGGAGGGTACTCCTGAATGGAACTACGACTCTGTGGATGTGGCATGTTGAGCGCGAGCGGAGCTAGATCTGCCTCGCGCAACGGAGGCATCGACGCTGCTGGCGTAGGCTCGCCATAAGGAAAGGAATAGGCAAAGGGAGATGGCCCACCATGACGTAGCGGAGGCAACCTCTCGCGCAGCCGCCGCGAGACGGGATCTGCGTCTATGCTGATCCAGTAGGCGACGTTCTCGATGCCCACAAGCCCGATTGCCGTGTAGACGCCGGGCAATAAATCCAGCTCTCCGCGATAGTGCTCACCTGGCAGCAGACGCCCAGTACGCATCTGCCACTCCCCTTTTTGGTTCAGAGCGCCCCACGGACCCCGATCCACTACATAGGCGGTAGTGCAGGAGCCGGTGCGCGGATTACAGACTCCTAACTCTGTACCGCAAGGTAGGGTGCGATGTGCCACGCCATTGGCACGCATTTTTTGCCAGCCACGCTCACCAAACCGAGCGTGCAGTATCCGACGACAAGCAAACGAACCAACGCGATCGTATGAGTCCCCTACATATCCGTACCGAGAGGCATTCCCGGTCTTAATCCCTGCCACCATTGATAAAGCCAAAAAGAGCATCATGGCCGAATCCCCCCAACATGGTGAACCCACACAGCGCCCATATCCCCCAACCAAGCCGTCGCCAACAAGTCGTCGGTACGCACGATGTGCTCTACCTAACGTGGCGCAGCAGTTCCCTTTTGCTGCATGTGTTTCAGATATCCCCGCGCTGAAGGATATCAGTACCTACATGGGCGCTGGCTACTAGAAAAATTACTCACGTCGGAGACAGTGCCATTCTGGGGGTGGGCGGATCTGCGGTAGTAGGCATCAAAGTACCTCCATAAGAGGAGAACAGCCCATATCAGGGGGATACTTGAACCGCAGGCTAGCGATTAGGAATCGCGACGGGAGTGCGTTCCCCGCAAGTAGAGAAAATCATTAGGAATTCCGCTATCACCGACAGTGAAGTCAGAGCCAGAGGAGTCGCCGCGCACATTCCCAAATCAGCTCGCGGACCTACCGCCAGGGCGCTTCAATTCGGAAAACGAGGAAAGAAGCGCTGCAGCTTGCGATAGGGAACCGAGCAAAAGCGGTCTTTTGGTCTTACGCCAGTAGCCAGAGCAACGCGCGTGGCTGAGCCACCAAGCAGCAAGCCATGACCGGCAGAAGCCACCTCGAAGCACTGCTGCTTTGTTAACGCATTGCGACATAACGCAAGCAGTCACGAACATTCCCCAAGGCCGGGTCACGCGGACAACGCCTGACCGCTTTTGGCGCCGTGGCAAATAGCAGCGGACCTCGTCCGCCGCCCAAGGGTGATCGCCCAGCACGCACGGGCGCTGCACGACGCTTAGGCTGGCCTTTTTGAGTCAGCAGCCCAGCCCCTGTCCGCAGCTGCCTGAGTCAGTCGCAAATTCCCGCCCAGAACCGGTCACTTAGCGTGAGCCTATACAAATCTATATAACCTTCTTATTCTATTATTAGCGACATATTTATCGATGTGTCGACGAGCTCTGACTAGGTGGATTGCAGCGCAATTGGCAATGCGGCTACTGGAAAGGATTACGCTATGGGAACGCGACTTTATGTTGGTAATTTACCGTACTCTGCGGACGAAACGCAGATCCGCGAATTTTTTGAAGGCGGAGGAGCACGCAAGGTCTCGCAGATCAAGATCATCACCGATCGCGAAACTGGCCGCCCCCGCGGCTTTGCCTTCGTCGAGCTCGTAGACGCCAAGATGGCAGAGTCTGCGATTGCCGAGCTGCACGGCTCGCAGTTTGGGGGCCGCACTGTCGTGGTCAACCAAGCGCACCAGCCGCGCCAAGGCGGCAGCGTTGCTGATCGCAGTGGCGGTGAGCGCGCACCAGAGGTCGCCGTACGCCCCGAGCGCACTGTGAGTCGAGGCAACGACCGGGGTGACCGCGGCTACGGCGGCAGCACCGATCACGACAGCTTCGGCAACGACCGGGGCGACCGAGGCTACGGTCGC
>JAGNNG010000053.1 GCA_017990795.1 Deltaproteobacteria bacterium | reverse complement strand
TGCGGCTCGATGCCGACGCCGTTGTCGCTGACCTCGATGATGGCTTGGCCGCGCACTTCGTAGACGCCGACTTTGATCTGCGCTTGGCTGCTGGTCTCGCCGCGCGCCGGCAAGGCTTGCAGCGCATTTAGCACCAAGTTCAAGAGCACCTGACCCACCCGCGTCGCTGAGCCGGAGACCTGCGGCGCGGCGGTCTGCTCCACCACCAGCTGCGCGCGCGAGGCCGCTTCACTGCGCACCAGCCGCAGCACCGAGCGCACCACATGCGCCAAGTCCACCGGCTGCTGCGCCACCGGCTCACTGCGCGCCGACAGGCTGATCCCCTCCACCACTTCAATCAGGCGCTGCGCACCTTCCTCCGCATCGACCAGCGCCGCATCCATCTCACGCAGCTCGGCGACCACTTTGTCGAGGGCTTTGCCACTCTCCAGCTCCACGAGCAGGTCGGGAATGGCGCGGCGCGCATAGCGTACGTTTTGACTAACCACCGACAGCGGCGTCCGCAGCTCGTGACCAATGCTGGCGGTGAGCACGCCCAAGGCGTAGATCCGCTCGGCTTCTCCAATTCGCAGCTGCAGGCGCTGCACGGTCGTGCTTAGGCGATAGCGCTCGACGGCATCACGCACGGTTGCAAGCAGCTCATCGGCGTTCCAGGGCTTGTGCAGATAGCGACTGACATGCCCCCGGTTAATGGCCGAGATCGCCGCCGACAGATCCGAGTACGCCGTCACCAACATCCGCACCGTATCCGGATGCGCCGCGCGCACCTTTTCACACAGGTCGATGCCACTCATGCCGGGCATGCGCTGATCGGCGATCAGCACGGCCACATCGCGCAGCTGCACCAGCAGCTTCAACGCATCTTCGCCGCTACGCGCGGTCACGACTTCGTACAGCGGCTCTACCATGGCGCGAAAGGCGAGCAAGTTCGCCCGATCGTCGTCGACGTACAGGACCACAGCCCGCTGCTCTGTAGTTGGACTTAGCGTCTGCGTTAGCGAAGCAGCCCCCGAAGAACCCGCATCTGCCGTCGCTGTAGCAGTGGCCGCTGGCTCAGGCGCAGCCGCGCTTCCTGAGGTTGCGGACATCACCACGGGTGGCTGCGCAGCTTTGCTGGCTGCAGCTGGCGGACCCGCAGGTCGCTTCTTTCCGTCGCTTTGTGGCGTGTTGCTCACACGACGACTCCTTGCCGGCCTGCATCCTGCGGCAGGCTGGTCTGACTAGGCGGTGTCACCGAGCCGCTGTGCGCCATGCTAACGGGCAGCTCGACAACAAACTCGGTGCCTCGACCGACTTCACTAAAAACCCGCATGGTGCCACCGTGAGCGCTGACGATCTGTCGAGACAGATAAAGCCCAAGCCCCGTGCCTTCGCCAGGTGGCCGGGTGGTAAAAAACGGGTCAAAGATGCGCTCTCGATGCTCCAGCGGAATCCCCATGCCTTCGTCGCGGATGCTGAGCGTTAGTAAGTCGCCGCTGCGCTCGCTAAGCGTGACAAAGATCTGCCCGCCCTGCGGACTGGCGCGCACCGCATTGTCGAGCAGGTTCAAAAACACCTGATTCAGCTGCCGAGGCCGCGCGATGATGGGCCGCTCGGTCTGATAGTCGCGCACGACAGTCAGACCCCCGGCGCGCAGCCGATCCGCCAGCAGTCGCAAGGTGATCTCAACGCCTTTGTGTAGCTCGAACATCGATAGGCCTTCACCGTCTGCAGGTCGAGCGTGCTCCGTCAGCGCAGTGGTGATCTCGGCGATGCGCGTGACGCACTCTTCGATCATTTCTAGCACCTCGGCTTGCAGGGCTGGGGAAATCTCGGTGCGCTTGCGTAGGGCCGCGGCGCCAGTACTGATGGCGTTGAGCGGATTTTTGATCTCGTGCGCCACTCCAGCAGCCAGCGTCCCGACCGCGGCCAGGCGTGCGGCGTTTGCCACCTGCGCCGTCAGTCGCCGCAGCTTCAGCTGCACCGACACCCGCATCAGCAGCTCACGCGGCGAGAACGGCTTTACCAAATAGTCATCCGCGCCGTGCGTAAAGCCTTCCATCGTCTCGTCGATGCCGGAGCGCGCCGTGAGCAAGATCACCGGCACCGTCCGCGTGCGTAGATCGGCTTTGATCTCGCGACACAGCTCGATGCCGGAAAGATGCGGCATCATCACGTCGGTGACGACCAGATCTGGCAGGCGGTTGCGCGTGGCTTCCAGCGCCGCTTGGCCATCGGCCACCGACTCCACTTGGTAATACGGCGACAGGAGATCGTTTAGGAACTTGCGCAGATCCGGGTTGTCCTCGGCCACCAGAATGTGGGCGCGACCATGCGCCGAGACTGGTAGCAGCGTCGGAATCGACTGACTCGAGTTGCTGCGACCCGGCGGATCTAGGCGCTGATCCAGCGCTCCTTCGACGTGCAGCAGCGCCGGGTTTTGCGCGGTAGTAGGCCGCACCTCAGCCGAGCGATGCGCGTTCTCAGCCTCAATCACGTCGTCGCGAAGATGCTCGGAGCCGGTCTGCAGCCGCACCGTAAAGCGTGCACCCGCGCCAGCCTTGCTCTCGACGCGTACCGTGCCGCCGTGTAGCTCGATCAGCTCTTTGACCAACGCCAGGCCGATGCCGGCGCCGCCTTGCTTGCGACCGGGCGACTCAACGCGGCGGAAGCGCTCAAAGATATACGGCTGCTCACTCTCGGGAATGCCGGGGCCGGTGTCAGCGACGGCAATCTCGACGCCGCCTTTTTCGTACCGCAGCTGCACGGCAATCATGCCGCCCCGCTCGGTAAACTTTACGGCGTTGCCAAGAAGATTGGTCAGCACCACCTCCAGCTTCTCGCTGTCCCCCAACAGCGGTCCCGGCGCAGGACCGTCAGGCAGATCCAGCTTCAGCTTTAGGCCCATGCTATCGACGGCAGGCTGAAATGCGGCGACCACGCTCTCGACGATCTGCTTGCAGTCCAGGGTTGCGACACGCAGTCGCAGCTGCCCCGCTTCCAGGCGCGCCAAGTCGAGGAGGCCGTCAATCAAGCGATGCAGTCGCAGAGCGTTGCGCAGTACGACCTCGAGCGTGTTGCGACTGCCTTCGGGCAGAGTGCTGCGCGACAGCAGCTCTTCAATCGGCGCCGAGATCAGCGCCAGCGGCGTCCGCAGCTCATGCGAGATATTGGTGAAAAACAGGTTCTTCAGACGGTCCAGCTCGCGAATCCGCTCCAGCGAGGCTTGCAGCTCGGTACTGGCCTGGGCCAGCGCGGTGCGGGCTTCGTACTCACGCAGCGCCAGTCGATAGCGCATGGCATTGGCAGCCACCGCGATGATGCCCGTCAGCACCAGGAAATACAGGTTGTTGGCGAAGTCGCCGTAGATGCTCGGGCCTTGCCACAGCGCCGGACCCAGCCACTCACCGAGGATCGCCAGACAAACCCAAAATGCCTGCCGACCGCTCCACACCGGAATCACGCCCGCCGCCAGCATGCACAGGTTGAGCCCGGCGTAATACGGTGAGCTGACCTGCCCGCCCAGGCGTACCAGCATCAGCTCGATCGAGCCCGCGCACGCCACCATCACCAGCCCACCCAGCACCGAGCTATACCGATGCAGCGCCGGAATGTGCGACAGGCCCAGCGTCGCCAGCGCGAGCACCGCGGCCAGCATCCGCAGCGCCAAGAACTCCAGCACGTGCGGCCTGTTGGTCATGTAGTCCAGGCCCACACCAGCGGGCATCAGCCACGCCGCCAGAATGCAGGTCAGCCGCACTGCGGCCAAGTTCTGCTCTGCGATGTGCGCGCGGAATCCTGAGTTCATCTCTCGATGGCAAGGAACAAGTTGACCCCAAGAGGCTCAGCTTCCACGTAGGCAGCGCGCGGCGTCGGGGTCAGCATCCTGGCCTTGTCCAGAAGCTGGCTGCGCGAGCGGTGGATCAGAAACCAGTCGAGGAAATATTCCATGAAGTAGCGCGTGGGATTGGACACATCGACATTGCCGACCAGGACTTTTCCCGACGGAGCAATGGCACCATAAATCGCAGAAAGCAGCGCCGCAAAGCTGCGGTCTGACAGGTAGTCAAAAAGGCCTGCGCTGTAGATCAAGTCGCGCTCGCCCAGCGTCTGCAGCAACGAGCCGCCACACAGCAGCCGTCGCACAGACTCGCGAATCAGATGCACGCGGGCTCCGGTGCGCTGCGCCAGGGGGGTCAGCTTGCGCTCGCAATAGGCGATGGCGCGACCGTCCTGATCCACCAGCGCGATATCTAGGTGCGGACCCAGTGCGGGCTCACTCTCCAGCAGCGCTTCTATCTCGCGCGCGGGACCACAGCCGATGCTGGCTATACGGGCGATGCGTCCTTCGGCGATGGCGGCGTGGGTCGTGGCCAGCATGCGCTCGGTCAGAAAGCCGATGCGGTTGATGTTGGCGCGGGCGGCTGTCTCGGTGACGGCGCACTGATTGACGACTTTGCCAAACAGGCTGGCCCCTTCGGCTTGCTGCGCCCGATACAGCATGTTCATCATCTCGTAGTCGCCGGCGTAGCCCAGCGGCTTGTTCTGCGCCCGACGCAGCAGCGGCGACGCCGAGAACAGCCCCGACAAGTGATGCTGCGCGTAGGCGCGATGAACGGCGTGCTCTTCCTCGGTCAGTGCGGCCAGAATCTGCATCATCGCGTGGGACGCTTGATGGACCCGCTCGACGATGCGCGGCCCCACTTCGGCCAGGTACTGCGAGCAGATCTGGTCGTGTGTGTACAGGTCCTCGCTCTGCAGCGCCGCCTCTTCGCGGTCCAAAAAGACCCGCATCCGCTCCAGGTAGTTGCGCAGGTCCGAGACCCACTCCTTAAACTGCGGCAGGATGCGTCGGCTGTCGGCAATTCGCTCAATCTCATCCAGCCGCGCCGAGAAGCCGTAGCGCGTCTGACGCTCGTACAGAAGCGGCAGATCGACGACGCCCTTGATCAGCTGCAGCCCCAGCAGGAGGTCGTCCCCATCCAGCCGCTGATGACGCACGACCGCATCGGAGTGACAGACCACCTCACCGCTGGCCAGTGCCACGTGTACGCCCAGCAGCCAGTCGTCGACCTGCACCTCACCGGCGCGCCCGGTCGCCACCGCCCCCGGAAGCCGAATCTGCAGGCCGCCCATCGAGAGGTTGTCGCAAGTACCGCTCACCACCTGCAGTCGCGGATGCCACGCAGTCAGCTGAATCGGGCCCACGCCGAACTCAGACGCTTGGTGGCGCAGCGCCCGAAGCCGATGGGCGCGAAGAGGCGCCTTTTGCTCAGTAGCTACGGCCACAGCCGACATCGTCACAGCCCCAATAGTTGCGTCAGTGCGTTTAAGTCCAGCGGCTTATGCAGACAAGCAACCGCGCCTGCCTGTTTAAATGCCGCAGCCAGCTCGTCGTCGAGCCGACCGGTTAGTGCAATCACAGCAATCTCGGCGGTGCTGGGGTTTTCGCGGATCTTGCGACAGACCTGCACGCCGTCCATCCCCGGCATCATCGCATCCAGCAACACAGCGTCCGGCTTATCGGTACCAATCTTGAGCAGCCCCTCGACGGGACCTTCCGCGATATCGACCTCCAGCTCGGTGAACTGCTGCTTCAGTGCCCGCTTGGTCGAGCGCAGAAACATCAAGTCATCGTCGATAAGCAGCATCCGCTTGGCCTGCGGTAGCAGCGACCGAGGCACCGGCATCTGGTGGCTGCGAAGAAACTCGACCAGCGCTGCTGGCTCGACTCGACGGTGGCCACCTGGAGTACGAAACGCCGGCAACATGCCTTTGTCGATCCACGACAGCACCGTGGAAGGACTGACCCCAATTAGGTCCGCGACTGCGTGCGACGTAAGAAACGCATTTGTCATAGTCATTACGAGATAGACCGCCCTTTTCGATCCTGCCCGGCCCTTCCCCAAGCTGTCAAGCACGGCCCGAGGCAGGTGTCAGCGCTGCGCTCCATTAACAGGGCCCTGCAGCACGCGAGTTCTCTTCGTTTACGCTCAACATGGCTTTTCGGGAAAGTATCACTAGTGAGCATTGTGCTCCAAATTACCCAAACATTGTACCGAGCAAACTTGGCGTTTTGTGGTCTCAAGTTTTCTCGCTAGACGCTACCAACGGGCCTAGCTAGGATGCAGCACCTGCAGTCCTTGCCGACGGAGAACTTATGCGCCGCTTGTTTCTGTTCACGCTCCTTCTTCCTTCTTTGAGCTGGCTCTTGTGGGCTTCATGCGAGTCCGACAACTACCGAGATGTGCTGCCGCTGCGCTCGTTTGATGCCGGCTCTAAAGACGGTGGTGGTTACATCGCTCCGGACTTGGCCACGCCGCAGGACATGACCAAGCCACCAGTGATGGACATGGCAGTACAGCCGGACCTGACGGTTGTACCCGATGGGAGTGGAGGCACCGACGGTGCCGCAGCCACCGACGCCGGAAATGATCTGTCATAAATAAGCGCCCCACTCGGTCAGCTGGCAGCGTCAGGCGCTTCGTCGCTGGGCGCTGCCTCCGTTCCAGCCCGACTGGCGATGACTACCCCCGCTGCCAGGTCAGCAAAGCCAGCGCCGAGATCAAGAAATCAAGCACGATCACAGCGAGCGAGGACGCCACCACTGCCCGTGTCGTGGCCCAGCCGACTCCCTCTGAGCCGCCTTGGGTGCGAAAGCCACAGTAGCCAGCCACCGTCGGAATCGCGGCTCCGTAAGCCAGGCACTTTAGGACCGCTGTCAGGACATCGCCGGGCAGCAGCTTGGAAAAATCGACAAAGACGCCAAAGCTCACGTGGAAGGTCTGATACGCCGTCAGTGAGCCCAGGCCAATCGCCGAGCAGACACCAAACACCGTCAGCAACAGCGTCATCAGCAGCGAGGCCAAAAAGCGCGGCACCAGCAGGTACTCGACGGGCTGGACGCCGCACATACGCAGCGCATCTACCTGCTCGGTGACGACCATCGAGCCGACCTCGGCAGCGATACCTGCGCCGACTCGGGTCGCCAGCATCAGCGCGGTTAGCGACGGTCCGAACTCGTGGACCAGGATCTTGATGAACTCGGCCCCGACCTGCGACAGATCGCCTGTGACTCGGTTTATCTGCAGGCAGGTCTGAAACACCAGCACCATCCCCAAAAAGCCCAGCGTCACCATCACAAACAGCAGCGAGCGATTGCCCACTTGATAAAGCTGACGCCACAGCTCTCCCGGTGCCCGCCGCGAGCGGAGCGCGCCTCGTAGCAGCTGCGCGCACATCGTCAAGAACTCGACGGTAGCCTGGCGCAATAAGCGACCGTAACCGAGCGCGAGGGATTGTCCGCTTTTCACCGCAGCACCAGCGTCAAGATGTCATCCGAGATCATGATCGTCAGCGCCGCCGCCACCACGGCATCATTGACAGCTCGCCCGACACCGACGGCACCGCCCTTGACCGACAGCCCGAAGTGACAGCTGGTTAGCGCGATCGAGAAGCCAAAAAATACGCCCTTGATCAGACCCACCAGCAAGTCCCACAGCTTCACGTTGTCCAGCAGCGAGATTAGAAACGATGAAAACTCGACGCCGAGCAGGAGCTTGCCAAACACCATGCCGCCCAGGACTGCGATGACATCCCCGAGGAGAAGCAGGCAGAACATCGCCACCATCATCGCCAGCACGCGCGGCACAATCAAAAACGGAATCGGATCAATCGCCAGCGAGCGCAGACCGTCGACCTGCTCGGTGACGACCATGGTGCCCAGCTCGGCGGCGTTGTTGGCACCGACTCGGCCCGAGAACATCAGGCCAATTAGGACCGGGCCCACCTCGCGAAACACGGCAAAGCCTGCGCCCCAGCCGAGGAGGCCATAGGCCTGAAAGCGCCGCACAAAAATCCCCGACTGAATGACCATGATGCCGCCGGTAAACAGCGCCGTCAGCGCCACGATCGGCACCGACACCCAGCCGGTCTTATACAAGCTGACCATAAGCTGCCGACCATCCACGCGCCCGCGAAACAGCGACGACAGGACGTAGCCTAGCAGCATCACCATGCCGCCAGCCTCGCGACATAGACGCAACGCCAGGCTGCCCAGGGCCCGCACTCCTGAGAGTAAAAGCTCCAGCGCGGCTGCAGCGACGCGGGTCATAGCGGACCCTCTAGCTCGCCACGTACGAACTGACGCACCACCGGATCGTCGCTGTCCGCAATTTGCGCTGAGGGTCCATCGTAACGAAGCCGCCCCTTGTAAAGCATCAGGACGCGCGGCGCAAAACGCAGCAGTGCTGGCAAGTCGCTAGAGACCAGCAGGATCGTGGCCCCGGTCAGCTCGCGTTCGCGACACAAGAGGTCGTAGACCTTGGCCGTGGTCACGGGATCTAGCCCGGCGGTGGGCTCGTCGTAAAAGAGGATCGGCGGCCTGGTCACCACCGCGCGCGCCAGGGCCACTCGCTTGCGCTGCCCACCCGAGAGCTGCGACGGCATCTTGTGCGCATGCTGCGCCAGGCCGACGCCACGCAGCGCTTCTTGCGCGCGCGTCATGACCTCTTCATGCGTCGTTGCTTCGCTGTGGCGCTGCACCCGCTGCACCAACGGAAAGGCCACATTTTCCAGCACACTCAGCGAGTCAAACAGCGCGTTGTTTTGAAACAGCATGCCGATGCTGCTCTGGACTCGCATTAGCTCGCTCGGCGAGGCCGTCTGCAAATCCACGCCATCCACCGATACCGTTCCCGCATCGGGCCGCACCAGCCCACACAGGATCTTCAGCAGCAAACTCTTACCGCCCGCGCCCGGACCACACAAGCCGCAGGTCTCCCCAGCGCGCAGCTCAAGATCCAGCTGGTCGAGGATGGGAGGCCGATTCAAGCTCTGTGACAGCTTGGCAATGGCGCGCAGGACGA
>JAGNNG010000052.1 GCA_017990795.1 Deltaproteobacteria bacterium | reverse complement strand
CTACAAGAAGCGCGACGGCTGCTGCGTCCCGGCGGAGTGTTTGCAGCAGCTGAGCCCGCGCCGCTGGCGGGGATGCTGGCTCACGATGCGACCAGTGAGAACGAAGCGCCGCTGTGGCCGCAGGTCATCACGGATGCGCTGACTCAGGCAGGCTTTGTTGACGTTCGTAGCGAGTATTACTGGTCCCGCTTTGAGACAAGCCGCCTGGGCGTACTGTCACCCAGCTATCGCGTACGCGGGCAGGTGCCATCGGCTGCCACAGCAGAAGCCTTGCCAGAAGCCCTAGTAGACGATGCTGCGATCCTCAGTCGCCCTTTGCTGGGTACCAAGATTCCCGGTCTGCTGCTGGATCTGGGGGCGCAAGCAGCGAGCCCCGGTCAGCCGCTCTCCAAGCAAGCTCGGCTGGCCCAATTGCAGATCGGTCAGATCGATCAGCTGGCGCAGCTAGTGGCAAGTCGGGTCCTACGTAGCTGACATCTCTAGATGTAGATGTGTCTGGTCGCCCCCCCGCCCTCTGAGATATAGTAGTTTCGAGAGCCTTTGTCAGCCTCGCGACCGGAGTGAACCTATGGCGGCGCAGCAGGGGGAAGACCTGATCGGTCGGACCCTGGGCAGAACCTATCAGGTAGAACGCCTCCTTGGAGGTGGCGGAATGGGTGCGGTCTATGCCGCTCGCCATGTCCGCACTGGTGGGCTATTTGCGCTGAAGATCCTGCATCGCGAGACGGCTGCCGACGCCGATATTTACAAGCGCTTTCAAGACGAGGCGCGCACGGTGTCGGCGCTGCGGCACCCGCACATTGTCCAGGTCACCGACTTTGACAAGGACGAAGACGGCACGCCGTTTATCGTCATGGAGCTGCTGGAGGGCGAGGACCTGTACGCGCGTCTGTGTCGCGTCGGACGCCTGCCGGTAGAGGCGGTGCTCGATATCGGGCGACAGGTTGGCAGCGCGCTGCATGCAGCCCACGACAAAGGCATCATCCACCGCGACATCAAGCCGCAAAATATCTTCCTGGTCCGTCATGAAGTCGCAGAGATGGTCACGGAGGTGGCCAAAGTGGTCGACTTCGGGATCTCTAAGATTCGGCGCACCGGTCAGCAGATGACGCGCGACATGACCATCTTGGGGACGCCGCAGTTTATGTCGCCCGAGGCGGCGCTGGGGCAGAACTCGCAGCTGGATGGGCGGGCCGATCAGTGGTCGCTGGCGGTCATCATGTATCTGGCCTTGACCGGACAGCTGCCATTTGACGGCGAGAACTTGGTCGGCGTGCTCTACAAAGTTGTGCATGAGCAGCCCGTTCCGCTGCGTCAGCTAGCCCCCGAGGTTCCCGAGACGCTGGTGGTCGCGATCGAGCGGGCGATGTCCAAGCGCAAAGACGATCGCTTTCCGCGCATGGTCGACTTTGTACGGGCGATGACGGGGCTGGGCATGACGGTTGCGGCCTCGATGCGGATGCCCAGTGCCGTGCTGCGCGCGGTGCCTGCTAGCGATATCGGTCAGCAGACGCAGATTGCCGCCGAGGCGCCGACGCAAGCACCCCACCTGCAGAATCAAGTGCAAACGGCGCGAACGGTGACGCCGCTGCCACCGGCTGCAGATGCTCCCACGCGGATGCCGCACTTGCAGCAGGGCGGCTCCGCTGGTGAGCAGCCCCTCACGCGGCCTCTGCTGCCGCCGCCGGAGTCGGAGCTACAAGGTCTGACGGTGCCAGCGGTGGCTCCGATGCCAGAGATGGTGGCAACGCCGTCGTCTCCCACCGCGTACGGACCGATGGCGAGTGCGCAGCAGCCAGCAGTATCGAGGCTGATGGGCCCGCACAGTGGGGATACGCCGACCAATATTTCGATGACGGACTCTGATCTGAAGGCGCTGCTGGCAGCTGAGCGGCAAGATCACACGCCACTGACGGTACCTCCGCCCAAGGACCTGCCCGGAGAGCCGACGCGGGTGGCGGGAAAAAATGGCGCATCGACAAGCTCGACGGTGGCGCTGGCTCCTCGAACGGTGGGGCCGACGATGCCGCTGAGTGTGCTGCGGGTGCCGGCCTCGGATCAGAACGGACCGCGTGACTATGCCAGTACGTTGTCTCGGGCGACTGGTCAGGAGATGTCGCTGCCGGCGCGAGCGCTGCCGCCGTACCTTCAGTGGCCAGTGGTGCGCGACTTTGCGCTACAGCTCTGCGGGGTGGTTCCTCGCTCTAACGTGAGGCTTGCCGCCACCGGAGGCGTGCTGACGCTGCTGCTGGCGGTGATGGTGCTGTGGTTGGCCAGCGGACCCAGCGCGCCGTCTCAATCGGCTCGTGGTAGCGACAAGCAGGTGCCGCAGTCGCAGGACCGAGAGGCGCCGCCGCCGGTGACTACGCAAGCCAGAGATGGCGGCCTGTTGGCAGACCCCAGCGGTAGCAGCCCCACCGTCAATAGCGACGACAAAGGCGCAACCAGCAAGGACGATGGCAAGCTAGGCACTAAAACCGCAGGCAAGCCGGTGACTCCGACGCTGGTGAAAAAGCCGGTGATCAAGACCCCAGAGGATTCGCGCAAGCGGATCAAGATCGACCCAGGGGTCTAGGTGCCGAAGCTGCGCATGCACCTGGCCAGGCAGGGGGCCGCGCTGCTGGTGGTTGTGAGCGTTGGGCTCGCAGCCACAGACGTTGGTGCTGCACCTCGAACCGAGGCCTCGGACCGGGCAGAGCAGGCCCGGCTCCTGGCGCGGACATTGACGCAGGAAGCCTCCGCCGCCTTTGAGCGTCGAGATTTCAGCAAAGCGCAGCAGTTTTTGGAGTCGGCATACCTGCTGTTTGCTAGCGACAAGATTCAGTACTCCTTGGCGCGGGTCTACGAGGCACAGAAAAATCCGCTGTTGGCGATGCGTGCCTATCAGCAGTTTTTGCGCAAAGTCTCGACGAGCGAGCGGCTGCCAGGTCAGACCGAAGACGCCAGTGGTGCGGTGCGGCGGCTTAGCGAGCGTCTAGGTCACATCGTGCTAATCGGTAACTCCGCAGTGGTGATGCAGGTCGATGACGAGCCGCCGCGACGGTATCCCGGAGGCGATGTCTGGGTCGAGCCGGGCAATCACCGCGTGCTGTTTGCCGACGCTCTGGAGCAGGTTACGATCGCGGCTGGTGAGACGGTCACGCTGCGTCCGTCCAGCGAAGCGGTGGCACGTAATAGCAGCTTGCTAGCTGGCATGCCTGGCGCTTCGGCCTCCTCAAAGCTGGCGCCGGCCAAGTGGGGTGTGGGGATTAGCGGCCTGCTGGTGCTCGTGGCAGGGGCGACGCTGTGGGCGCTTGATGGGCGACCGACCTGCATGCTTTCGGCGGGGCAGCAGCGATGTCCGTCTCAGCTGAATGGTCAGCCGTGGGGAATCGGTCTGGTGAGCACCGGTGGCGCAATGCTGGTCGCCTCTGGGGTGCTTTTTGGCTTGGATGCGCGGGCTTCATCGGCGCAGGCTTCGACGGTGACAGCCAAAAGCCCCAGCTTACTGGGCCTAGCGCTGGAGTTCTGATGGGCCAGACATCAACGGCAGCACCCACTGATTTTCCTGCATGGGCACGGGCCCAACGCCGCTGGCTTCAGTTCGGGACCGTTTTCTCCTGCTTGTTCATCGCCGGCTGTCTGCTCACCAGCGATCCGTTGTATTGCGACGACATCACTCCGTGCAGCCCCGAGCAGTCATGCCTGCGTCCTGAGCAGCAGTGTGTAGCGATCGTACCGTTCTCTGCGGTTGTCAGCGATCTGACTCAGCGCTGCGGTGGCGGGACTGCCAGCTGTCACGCGACCGGTAGCACGTCGCGCCTGACCGTCGGTGCAAACCAGACCCGCGATGGTCTTCAGGCGACGCTGACGCAGCTATTAAGTGTGCCGGGCTTGATCGATCGTACGACGCCAGCTTCCTCGCAGATCTTGCAGAAACCGCTGCAGTTGCATCCGACCACGGGGAGCTCGCCACCGCTGAACGTGCGTTTTTTTGCAGACGAAAGCGACACGACTTATCAGCGCTGGCTGCTGTGGATTCGCCAAGGCGCTAGCCTCGGGATCAAGTAGCGGCTGCCCGAGCGCCAGCGTGGTTCGTCGCTGTTCGCGCGGTAGTCAGGGTGGGCCCACAGACGGACTCTGCTGCAGTGCGTTTGATCATTTTTGAGACTTTTCTTCTCAAAATCAATTCGCTACGCTGCGCGCAATGTTGAAGCCAATCGGAAAACAAAGAGTCGCAGAAGAAATCGTCCAACAACTTCGTACCCTAATTCTCCGAGGGCACTACGCCACCGGGGACAAGCTACCGCCGGAGCGTAAGCTCGCCGAAGAGCTGGGTGTCAACCGTGCCTCGCTGCGCGAAGCCATCAAGGCTCTGGAGCAGATGGGCCTGGTCAAGACCCGTCAAGGCGACGGTACTCGCGTCCTAGATTTTATGCAGACCGCTGGTGTTGAGCTGGTCTCGCACCTGGTTGCTGGCACTGCCGACGGCATTCCCAGCATCGAGGTCCTGGAAGATGTGCTGGAGTTCCGTCGCATCTTCGCGCGTGACGTGGCCTATATGGCTGCAGAGAAAGCAACGCCCGAGGACCTGCAGCGTCTCGACGAGATCGCCAAGCGCGCCGAGAGCGAGCTGACGGCGGACGAGCTCCTAAAACTCGACTTCGAGTTCTATCTGGAGCTAACCCGCTGCGCTAAGAACCGCGTGTTCCAGCTGCTCATCAACACCATTCGTGCCGCAGTGACCTCGCACGCTGTCTTTTTTGCGCAGGTCAGCCCTGGTGCTCCTGTGGTGCGCAAGCATCACCGCGATGTCATCACCGCTATCAAGGCGCGTGAGGCCGACAAAGCATCCAAGGCCGTGAACGACTACTTGTTCAAGGCGCAGGAAATGCTCGGTGCGCTGTTCCCCGGTAAGAGCCGAATTGTCGGCGGCGCAGCAGCAGCAGCGGCGAAGTAAGTACTCTTTCATCGTGAAGCCAATTTCCAAGCAAGCAGACAAGACAGTTCTCGCTGCCAAGCTGGCAGAAGTAGCCTTGCCACCCGGTCAAGTGCGACCGCGCAGGAGGCTAATCTGGGTTGCTGGCTTGCTTGGTGTTGGCACGATGCTGGGGGCGCTGATGTGTACTGATGCGACGGTGGCTCCGGGACAAAACCCGTCCACCGTTGGTCAGTGTTCTTATCCTCGGGCTTGCTATTTGGTGCGCGCAGTCGGTCCACAGGCTGGTCAGTGCGACGACTGTTCATCGACCGCGAAGTGTCGTCTCGCATTTACGCCGACGGCAGCGGGAGAGCTCGATCAGACCGGAATTGGCGGTGTGTTTGCGCCATCTGCCGATCGTCCGACGCCGATTGATGCTCCTGCCGTCTGTGGGCAGTACAAGGCTACGCAGGCGGATGTAACAGCTACGTGCGTCGTCCCCGAGATGGTGTGTATCGCGCGGGGTCCCGCTTGTACTGGCGCTTGTGTACACAAGATCGCCGCAGCACCTGATGCTGGTACCGTCGACATGGCTGGTGGCGATGTCTGTGCTGCTAGTACGCTGATTCCTCCGCAGCGTCGTCCTGGCGCTGCAATGGGCTCCATGACGTACTGTCCGCTGACCGACGATATCTGCTGTCCAGGGGCTGCTGCTGTGGATGCCGGAGTCACCGATGGCGGCGCTGTTGATGCCGCTCGCGTCGACTAAGCGATGAGCGAGAAGCAGCTGCTTACCGCCGGGGCGACGCAGCTTGGGCTGCCGCTGGATGAAGCGCTGTGCGAGCAGTTTCAGCGCTATCTGCAGCTGCTGACTTTGTGGGGCAAGAAGATGAACCTCACAGCGGTGCAGGAGCCCCGCCAAGTTGTAGTGCGGCACTTTCTAGACAGCCTGGCCTTGGTCAGGCGTCTGCCGTCGGCGACGGAACTACCGACAGCGTCGCTGGTGGACATTGGCAGTGGGGCGGGTCTACCGGGAGCAATCTGCGCGCTACTCAGGCCAGATCTGCAGGTCACATTGGTTGAGCGCATCGGTAAAAAAGCTGCGTTCCTGATGACTCTGCGCCGTGAGCTCGGCCTGCGTTATGAAGTCGTGGCCGACGATGCGAGCAAGCTCTCGCAGCAGTTTGGTATTGCCGTTTCACGCGCGGCACTGCCGCTGCCTGAGTGGCTGCAGCTTGGTCGTCAGCTGGTGTTGCCCGGTGGCATGGTGCTAGCGATGACCAGCTTGGCCGAAGTGATTCCGCCGCCGCCGCTAGACTGTCAGCTGGTTCTCGACGAGAACTACGACGTCGGTGCCGGTCCGTATCGTCTGCTGGGCTATCGCGCGCAAGCGCACTGACCCGGCGGTTTCTGAGCCTGCGCACACCACGTTGGCGCAAGCGCTCGAGCGCTATTTTTGCCTACATGCAGCCGCCAATAAGCACTGCAGGTAGCGCGAAAAATTGCGCAGCCTGTGTGCCATCAAAGTGGCGAATTTTCCGTCGAGAACGCTGCTGCGGCTGAGTCATGCACCGCGCCTAAGTTGCAGAAATTTCACAGAAAAAATTGACCCACAGATCCCTCGGTTGACAATCACCAAATCGGGGAGGACTACGCATGGCCCTATTGGAATTCGACGACAATCACAACCACGCCAAGATCAAAGTCATAGGCGTGGGCGGCGGTGGCGGAAACGCCATCAACACCATGATCCAAAGCCGTTTGGAGGGTGTTGACTTCGTTGCTGCAAACACTGACTTACAAGCACTCGAGAGCAACCAGTCACAGATCAAGATTCCGCTTGGCGGACGCTTGACGCGTGGTCTGGGCGCAGGTGCAAACCCAGAGATTGGCAAGAGCTCAGCGATGGAAGATCGCGAGCGAATTGCTGAGATCCTCGCTGGTGCCGACATGGTGTTCGTCACTGCGGGCATGGGCGGCGGGACCGGAACCGGTGCCGCACCTGTGATTGCCGAGGTGGCTCGCGAGCTTGGCGCACTGACAGTCGGTGTGGTCACCAAGCCGTTTGGCTTTGAAGGCAAAAAGCGCCGTCGCCACGCCGACGAAGGCATCATCAACCTGGCGCGCGCAGTCGACACGCTGATCACCATTCCGAATGAGCGTCTGCTCTCGGTGGCTGGTCAGAAGACGACGATGCTGGACGCGTTTCGCAAGGCCGATGAGGTCCTGCTCAACGCCGTGCAAGGCATCAGCGATCTCATCACCATTCCGGGTCTTATCAACGTCGATTTTGCCGACGTAAAGACGATCATGTCGAGCATGGGCCGAGCGCTGATGGGCACCGGTCGTGCCTCGGGCGAGCGTCGCGCCATCGAAGCCGCTCAACAGGCGATTTCGTCACCGCTGCTCGAAGATGTGTCGATAACCGGTGCCACTGGCATCCTGATCAACATCACCGGCGGTCCAGACCTGACGCTGTTTGAGGTCAACGAGGCCTCCTCGCTGATTCAGGAAGCCGCACACGAGGATGCCAACATCATCTTCGGCTCGGTGATCGATCCCAGCTTGGTCGATGAGGTGCGTATCACCGTCATTGCCACCGGCTTTGATAACTACAAAGAAGCGGACTTGGAGCCGTCGGTCTACGCCGAGCGCAAGCCGTCTTCGTCGCTGCATCAGGTGCCGATCTCGTTTGTGCGCAGCGAAGTATCTGCGCCGCGCGTCGAGCTGCCACCTCCGGTTCCCGCCGCAGTACCGCCGCGCGTGGAAGTTGCAGCTACGGCTCCGATCTCAGGTGGTCCACAGCGTGCGCGGGTTGCTACGCCGACGACTCGTGTTGAGCCCGCACCGGCTCGCGCAGCCCGGGTTGCGCTGGGTACTCGCCTGAGCTTTGAAGACGAGGACTTTGACACGCCGACCTACCAGCGTCGCAGCCAGCACGCCACTGTTCGCGAGTAGCTAGGGCGCTTCTGAGAGCAGCCGCGGGTTCTTCGATCGCGCGCTGCTCAAAACAGACGTTCCCCGCTACACCTCTTTTCCTCTCGAAATCCTTCACAAAACGTTGCGGTCGGCAAGGCTTGCTCTGCTGCATTTGCACGAGTCGTGCTTACGCCAGTATGCCGTGTGGTAGCATGTCCGCACGATGCAGGACCGGCATGTAGATCGGCGATGGCTTTGTGGGCTCGGCCTGCGACTGCTCGTCTTGTTGCCGCTGCTTTTTGCCTCGGCTGTTGGCTGTGCGACGCTGCCAACCTACGACTACGACACCGAGATCGATCCTACCAAGCGCGATTACGTGCTCGGGCCCGGCGACATCATCGAGATTCGTCAGTGGAAAAATCCCGACGTCTCAGGGCGTCTGCGGGTGCTGCCCGACGGCATGATTCAAGTGCCGCTGCTGGGTCAGGTCGAAGCGGCCGGACTGACGGTGAAGCAGCTGCGCGAGAAGCTCGGCAAGGGGCTTGAGCGCTATATCACGCAGAATGCTGATATGCCGACGCTGACGGTGTCAGTGGACGAGTTTCAAGGCTACGCCGTCAGCATCCTTGGTGAGGTCAACCAGCCAGGCCACTACCAACCAGGTCACTATGTGACGGTGCTGGAGGCGCTGGCGCTGGCGCATGGACTGACTCCCTACGCGCGGGGCGACAGCATCCATATCCTGCGCCATGGCGACGGCAAGGATCGCAGCATTCCGGTCATTTACTCTCGGTTGGCGGCGGGCAAAAACCCCGAGATGAACCTCTACTTGCTACGCGGCGACGTCATCGTCGTTCCTTGAGGAAGTCGATGTCTGCGACGGCGGGGGCTCAAGAGGCAGCGGACTTTGTGGACATCTTGCGGGTGCGCTTTCCGCGCCTGACAGTGCCGCAGGCCGTGCAGGTGCTGCTCGAGCGCTTGGCGAGCCAGAAGTCGGTGGGCGTCTGTTTTCCCGATATGTCGACGCTGAACCTTGCCGCTGCCGATGCTCAGATGCGTAGTCTGCTGCAG
>JAGNNG010000051.1 GCA_017990795.1 Deltaproteobacteria bacterium | reverse complement strand
GGGCATGGCTGCGCTACGTTGATGGCCCACCGCCACCGCAGGCCCCCAAGCGCAAGCGCAAGCTCCCTGGCGGCAAAGAGGAGAGCGAAGAGAAAGAGGACTACTTGAACTATCGCGAGATGGCGACACTGGCGCTGCAGCGCACTCATCGCGAGCTGTTTGAGAGTGAGCCTGACCCCAAGCGCACCGCCAAAGAGCTGACCGAGCAGCTATTCCAATACTACGATCGCCAAAATGAGCAGGAGTTCGCGCAGCTTTTCGCTAGCGCCAAAGAGCACGAAAAGCGCGGCGAGCTAGCCAAAGCCGTCGACGAGTTTGGCTGGATCCTGGCCAACCAGCCCGATCACCCACGACGAGCCGAGATGGCCAACGCCTTTCGCCGCCATGGCGAGCTGCTGCTTGCGCAAGCAGGCTCAAGTCTGTCTACCGAAGCTGCAGCAGAAACGAGCGCCCGGGCAGTCGGCTGGCTCCGGCAGTCACTGACCTTACAGCCGGACATGCCCGATGCTGCGCAAGTCCGCGCGCGCATTCACCTGATTGACGGCCTATCAGCCCAGCGCAGCGGTGCCGACGGCCGCTCCGACCTGGAGCTAGCGCTACAAGCCGACCCCCATCTGGTAGAGGCCCAGCAGGCCCTGCACAGCCTCGCGACCAAGCCCTCTCACCGACGCAGTGCTTGGTGGATCTTCGTCTTTGTCGGCGTATTTCTGATGGCTCTGTCCTACTTTTTGTGGAAGCGCCTCCCCCGCCTATAGCTCTCGTCGCGGGCGCTCTTGGCAGAAACACGCTAGGGCATAGCCCTCTCTCAGCAATCCTGCTAGCCTACGAGCTAGTGGTGTCAGGGCTTGTTCCGCCGCACCCCTTCTTACTTTTACTTATTGTTGGTTTTGGCATGTGCAGCTACCTGCACTGACTGTTTGGCTTGGATGATGCTGCATCGCGTTACTGCGCTACCGTCGCTGTTGCTGGTGCTATTGCTGCCGCTGCTGGTCACTTCGCACGGCTGCTTGATTCCCATTGCGCTAGAGCAACAGAACCCTTCTGACGGCGGCGAGCTACTGCTGGTCAAAGGCGCGATGCCAGCATTTGGCACCCAGCGCGCGATGACCATCACCGATGCTTTTCAGTACCGCGTCGATGTGGCTACTGACAGTGCCAACGTCGCTGGCCGACTGTACATCCAGCTCAATGGCACCTGCTGTGACCTAAACCCCGAGATGGCCGGTGCAACTCGGTTTTTGCAGCAAGCGCTGGTGCAGGCCGCCAGCGAGAACCGTTACACAGTCGAGTTCCGCCAAGTGGTGCAGCCTTGTCTGCAGGGCTTTGCGGGCTCTACTGTATATATCGTCCCGGTCATCGCCTCGGGCGGCTTTATCGACGGTCCCACGGGCACCAAGCCCGCAGGCTTCGGCGAGGTCGACCAGAGTCACTACTGGACCGTGACGTGCCCTTAATGAAGTGGACTTGCTTATGCTTACTTTGCAAAAAAACCTAGCCTCTTCTGCGATTGCTGGCGCACCAAAGCGCCCGGGAGTGCAAGCCCTTGGCTGGCTGGCGCTGCTGCTACTCACTGGAGCCACTGCTGGCTGCTCCGACGACGGCTACAGCGTTCCTATCGCTTGCGCCGGCAATGTGGTGTGCCCGCCTCCCTCCCCTAGCATCTCTTGGGCGGTGCAGTTGTGGCCAGATGCCAGCAATCGCGACATCAGCGCCGATCCACACCGCCAGCTGACCCCGCAAGAGAGTGCCCAGCTCGCTTTTGATCCAGCAGGTACCGCGCAGCTGTTTTTTCGCGCTCCGGCAGTGATCACTGGCACCGTCTCTGACTCTGATGGCCAGCCGCTCACGCGGGCCCGCGTCGTCGCCCGATTGCAAAGCGCCATCACCGGCCAGAGCCCGTACAGCTTTGACACCCTGACCGCAGACCGCCCAAGTGGCATGTTCTCCCTGCGCGTACCGGTGCCGCAGCAGCCCAGCGAGCAGCCGTACCGCTTCTGGGTCGGCTTTGATGACGCCCCACAAGCTGGCATCTACCCGCCACGCTGGCAGGAGCGCGTGGTCAACGCCGACTCCGATATTCCGCTACGCCTGCGACCCGCGACCGAGCTGGCCACAATCTACGGCCACATCTTCAGTCCCCTCGGCGAAGGCGTCGGCGGCATGACGGTGCAGGTCCTAGACGCCGACAACCAGATCGTCTCCTCCACCAGCGTCAGCGCTTCCGACAAGGACCTGGGTAGCTATCGGGTCTTGGTCGATCCGACGCTGCCTGCGGACCCCCGCGCCAACCTGAAGATCGTGGTCCGCCCCGGACCGCAGGCCATCACGCAGCTAACGCTTGAAGCAACACTGCCGCTACCACGAGTAGGCACCGAGACCAAAGCCGACTTTGCAGTGCCCTCGCAGCGCAAGACGGCACTATTCCAGCTCCCCATTCGCGGTGCGGGCCCCAGCGGTGCCAATATGCCGGTCGTCGGCGCACGCGTGCAGGCCCAGGTCGCACTCGAAGATGCGGCAACCATCAAGCTTGGCCATCGCGCCATCTACACCGCCACTGCTGACACCGACTCCCAGGGCATGGCCAAGCTAACCTTGGTCCCGGCGCCCACCATCGGTAGCAACCTGACTTACAAAGTCACCGTGCAAAGCCCTGCCCGCTCGCCCTTTGCTAGCCGACAGAGCGAGCTCCAAGTTGGCCCCAGTGACGGTCTGCTCAGCACCATTGCACCGCCGCTACGAGCCCAGGTCTCGGGGCGCCTACTTAACGCCAATGGCGAAGCGGTCGCCAACGCGCAGGTCATCGCGCAGCCCATTCCCAGCAGCGGACCGCCCCGCAGTCCCGTCGATGCCATGGTGGCCGACAGCAACACCCCAACGCAGACCACCACGGATGCCGAGGGCCGCTTTGCCCTGCGTCTCGACGGCGGCGACTATGACCTCGACTTTGTACCGATCTCGGGCACTGCGCCTCGGGCCTCGCTAGACAACCGCCGCGTGAGTACTACCGACCAAGACCTTGGAGACCTCAAGCTGCCGCGGCCCACGCTTGGCAAGTTCATGGTCAATGGGCCCACCGGCTCCCCGGCGGCACAGGCCAAGGTGCGCATCTTTCAGCAGCCCGACACCAGCCCCCGCTTTGGCTTTGCATGCGTGCAAAACCTGCCCTGCTCTCGGGCGGCCAAGCTGCGTGCGGAGGGATTTACCGACAGCAAGGGACGGATGCAGCTGCTCCTACCAGAGAGCGATGCCGTCCAAGTCATGCAGCCCAGCCAGCTGCACCAGTAGCCAATTAGCCAATTTCTTCATATCAATCAGCGCCTTATATATATTTAGGCGCGCACAATCGATATCGACACAAGCACTTACTTCGATCAGCGCTACATCAGCAGTTTACCGATGTAGCGCTGCGCTATCGCGATTACTTCACGATGATGCGGCCATCCTTGATCTCGATGTTCTCGCCGCCGCTTAGCTTCACTTCGCCGCCAGCAGTCTTGACCGTGCACGGTCCCGAGCCCTGGATCGTCGTCGAGCTGGTGGTGCTGCCATCAAAGTGAACCTCAGTGTGGCTGCCGCTGCAGACCGCCGGGAACGAGTACTTCTTGGAGTCCTTGTTGTAGTAACGCACGGTCACTGCCGCCGAAGCCGTCGCTGCCACCAGAGACATTCCAGCCACCATCATCACAATCGACTTTTTCATCACAGCATTCTCCTTGAGTTCGGGTTGTAGCCGCAGCGAGCAGAGCAGGTGCTGCAGCGCCCGCCACGATATACCCAAGCGTCCCCGCGATGCATGCGCAAAAGCGCACACCCTGCAGGCCGCAGCGCACCCAGGCGACAGCGCAGTTCCAGCGACAGCTAGGCGAGCAAGAAACCTGCGCGGGCCAGACGCTGCAGCTGCTGCTCGACGATCTCGTACACCTCTGCGGGGTCTGTGACCGGGAGGCTCTGTTCGCCGCGCTGAAGTCCGTATTCGCCGTCGGCTAGGTCGGTTAGGACCTCGCGCCACAGCGTCTCTAGCAAGCGGGTTCCATCCAGGCGCCGCAGCAGGGCCCGATCCAAGTCGTTTACCTGCACACTCTCGTGGCGCAGGTTGGTACAGCTGTTGCCGCGAGCTGCCTGCAGTCGCACCAAAGAGGTCGTCAGCGGATACAAACCCGGCACCGGTACCGCGCGCGCACCGCCAAGCCGCAGCTGCACAAAGCCACGCCCCAGCAGTCGCACGATACTGCCGGCCAGCTGCTCGAACGCCTCAGGCGGCGCCGACGCATCAGGCACGCCTGTCAGCCACGCCCACGAAGCCTCGCACAGCTCGACAAACGGAGCGGTCGCCGGAGCCCGCTCCGACAAAAGCTCCAGCGCTACTTTGAGCAGCGGCTCATGCACCGACACGCCGCGCTCGCCTGCGCCCCGAAACAAGTGCGGCGCTTCCGCGTGTGGGTCGACAAGCTCGCTCTCGGGCTGTAGCAGCGACAAGACTCGTAGCTTGCGCAGCTGCTCGACCCCAGGCGTGCGCACCACTTGCAGCTCACTTCGACACAGCAGCGTACGCCGGAAAAAGCGCAGCTCTAGGTAGTCCAGGTGCTGCTCCTGCTCGACGACGTCCGCAGTGGCGATGGCCTCTAGCGCCTCCGAACCAAGCCGAGTCTGCAGCGTGCTTTGCTGATGCGCATCGCCCAGATACTGCAGCCCCACACTAGCGGCAGCCTCCGCAAAGTCGCGAAAGTACAGCGGCTGGTTCTCGTCGACCAAGTGCTCGTAGAACAAGTACTCGTCGCCTAGCTGACCGAGCAGCCGCACCTCGCTACTTAGGTACGCATGCGCGGGGCTGCGGTCACTTGGCACGCTCTCCAGCATCGTCAAGAAGGCACGCGCACGCGCTAGACGCTCGGTGTGAGTACCGTCGCCAGCGTGGCGTCGCAGCAGCTCGCGCACCATGCCGCGCATGTGCCAGCCGGGCAGCGTGTTGTAGCTGACGTAAGCAATGCCCTGCGGCGACAGGCAGCGCCCGATGATCTGCAAAATAGCCGCGCGCACAGGCTGCGGCACCCACGAGTAAATACCGTGGCACAGGATGTAATCAAACGTGCCCAGCGTCGGGGACTGCGCAAACTCCAGGATGTCCTGCGCGTGTAGCGCGATATTGGGCAGGCCCAGCGTCGAGATCACTTCTTGCCCCGCGGCAATCTGCTTGGCCGAGCGATCGATACCGACAAACGAGCTGCCCGGCAGCGCCACCGCCAGCCCGATCAGGTTGCCGCCAAGACCACAGCCCAGCTCCAGCACTCGGCACTGATCTGGCGACGTGGGCGACAGACCGAGCAGCGTCCCCAAGCAAGCCAAGCGGTCGGGGTGCGTCTCGGGATGCGGAAAGTCGCAGTAAAGGAAGTCTTCGTAGTCAACCATGTGGATGGAGTCCTGCAGCTGGCTCCTCTGCTCAGCCCGCAACGCCCCTGGTTGTTAGCGTATCACCCATGATCTCGCATGACTAGCGCGCGCTGCGCTGCAGGCGGCTCTCCAGACCACCGCAGGCGCGATGGCAAAATCTCAATAATTCCGCGCACTTATGTTGATAATTAAAATATCTTCACCCGGCAACAACCAGACAATGAGCAATTAAATGCGCAATCAGAAAAAATCCAGATCTTTAGATATCGATTCATTACGGGTAGTTAGATTGGTTCTATGCAATAGTTGCTAACTTGTGACGCTATTAAGTAGTCAGAGCGTGGAAAGTGTAGGGCCTAGTGACCAAGCTCACGCCCTAGATCCGGAGGACTTTCACCATGCGTATGACCCTTGCCAGCCTCGGCGCCCTGACGCTGACCGCCCTACTTTTTACCGCTTGCGACAAAGATCAGGTCGGGGGCACCACTCCGCCCGAAGATCTGAGCATGACGCAGGCCGATCTGTCGGGCGACGTAGCCGACATGGCAGTTGACACCCCCGACCTGACCACGCCGGCGGACTTGGCCATCACGCCGGTCACCCCCACTGAGTTTACCGTCGTGCGCATCGGCATGGGCACGACGGCTCTGACCAACGATGCTACGGCCACCTTTTTGGAGCGGCGCAAGATCGCCGACGGTAGCCTAGTTGGTGCAGCACTGGCGCTCCCCACAACAGCCGGCATCGGTGCCAATAAGCAGCTCACCTTGTCCGGCCTAGCCAGCGTGGAAGGTCAGCTCACCCGTTCTACTGACGGCAAGTACCTAATCATCGCAGGCTACGCCGCAGCAGTTGGCAGCCCGAATGTGTCGAGCAGCTCCTCTGCCACTGTGAATCGCGTCATCGGTCGCATTGATGCAGCAGGCAACATCAACACCACGACGGCCTCCACCGGCTTTACCGCAGCGGGCATGCGCGGCGCGGCCAGCACCGATGGCAACATGCTGTGGGTGTCGTCCGATAGCGGCATCGGCTATACCACGCTGGGCAGCACCGCCGTACCGACGCTGATTAACATCGCCAACGTGCGCGGCATCGGCATCTTTGGCAGCGGCAACGGCGTGCAGCTGTATGCCTCCAGCGTTTCTAACCCCAACCAGGGCCTGAACGCTGTCGGCACCGGCACCCCAACCGCCGCAAACACGACGGTGACGCCCCTTTCTGGCTTCACCGCAGCTAACAGCCCGGCCTCAGTTGGCTTTGTCGCATTTGACCGCGATGGCAACGGCACCGTCGACCAGATGTATGTAGCCGATGACACGCTAGGGGCTGGCGGCGGCATTCAGCGCTGGAAGCTCAACAGCGGCAACTCCTGGATGCAGGAAGGTATCGTCAGCACCGGCGCCAACGCAGGTGCACGCTACGTAACCGGCTGGGTCACCGGCACCACGGCCACGCTGCTAGTCACCACCGCAGAGGGCGGCGGAGTAAACCCGCGCATCTTGCAGCTAACGGACAACGGCGGCGCCACCAGCGCAGTCACGACCAAGATGCTGGCAACCGCGGCAGGAAACACGACCTATCGCGGCATCGCTCTCGCGCCGAATCCGTAACTTATCCAGCGCCCGCACAAAGGGAGGCAGGGCTCCCAAACGCCCTCCTCCATCTCTCCTAATCGGCTCCCGATCCATTCCTAAGTCATCCTGCGGCATTCCGTATCTTGCCAAACGGACTCCTAAATTCTTTAGGAATGATCTCTCCATATCCACTGATAAATTAAGGAATATCCGACGCTAACGGGGACAGCGCTGCGGTTCGGGAAAGTCAAAGGAGAAGTGTCCAATCGGCTGCTTCGGCTCCTTTGCCCCAGCTTGGCGAAGCAGACGCGCGACCTGGCACGAGCTAGCGCTCAGCTCATGAGGAAATGCTGCATACCCAAGGGCAGTCGCCCCACGGCTGTCTACCAGCTCACGGCCAGCCCCGGCTGCTAGCAGCGCAGCCACCGCGTCCCGCTGACCCCGCACCGCTGCTGCAATCAGTGGCGTGTAGCAAAAGCGCGGCTCCCTTGAGTCCACCGGGACCCGCGCCTTTAGTAACTGCTTTAGCAGTGAAGTAGGACCGTGCTCTGCGACATGGACCAAGAGCTGCGCCTGGCTCTGCGCGGGAGCCCGCCGCCACACCTGACCGCGCAAGCTAGTGCCAGTCTTCGTCCCAATCACCGAGCCCCACCCATCAGACATCGGCACCGTCAGCGCAGCCGTTGCGTCTTGTTCCTGACCGAACAAGGTAAAGACTTCGCCACCGATGCGTGCGGCCTCCTGAAGCGCCACCGCTTGCGCACTAACGGGGCCGGGAATGCTGTCGTCTGGCTTCCCATAGGGATGACTGCGCAGAAGCCGCGTGACCTCCACCGAGCCAATCGCTACATACCCCTGCTGCATCAGCTGCACATCGGTACTCTTGCTTAGCTCGGCCACCGTGACCCGCGCCGCGAAGGTCTGCTTGGGATAGTTGCGGCTCACATAGACGCGCCCCCACGCTGGCGTCTCCTCCCTCCCATCGATTCCGCAAGTAGCCAGGGAAGGAGGAGCCGGCTCCATCGCTGCATCAGAAGACACACCGCTGCTAGGAGGAGCCACCGGAGCAGCCACCGACCCAGCCTGCGCAGCCGCCATAGCGCGGAATACCAGCAGCAGTCCCCACGCCCCTACCACGGTCCTAGCCAATTGATTCATGCGCATGTAAACGAGCCACGAGGTCCGCTCGATCTTACGCGCTAACAACCACGGGTGATCACTGATCTTAAAGACCTTCAGAGCTCATCTAAAAGTCGTTTGGATCATCATCCCAAAAGAGCTGGCGGCGCTGGCTCCGCCCCAAGCGATTCCGTTCCGCGCCTCAAGACTATGCAAGTCGCGTAGTTGCCCACTCTACGGAATTAGGAATGCGCAGCCTGCGTCGATGGGGCCGCTGCCTGGCTTAAGGTCACGATGGATGATTCCCTTCTTGTGCGCTGCAGCCAGAGCGCCCGCCAGAAGCCACACGATGCGCCGCGATTCAGCCTCGGGCATGGGGCCGTTGTAGCGACGCATCCGCGCACTTAGCGTCTCGCCATCCAGAAACTCCATGACCAGGTAGGCCAGGCCGCCGGTTAGCTGCGCATGCTCCATGATGCGCACCAGAACGGGATGCTCGATGAGGTTTACTGCGCGCGCTTCGTTAAAGAACCGCGTCAGTGCCTCGCGACTGCGGGTGTATTCCTGGCGCATGACCTTGATGGCCACTTGCTGACCCGTCCGCTCATCAGTCGCTTGGTATACCGCGCCCATGCCGCCTTCTCCGACTTGGCGGCCCAGCAGATAATGGGCGAGGCGAGATCCCTCCATCATCTTTTATGGTACCCGGCGACGCTTGCACGCAGACCGGAAATTTTGGCAACGGCAAAGCGGCAGCCGCAATCCCACAAGGTTTCGCCAGCTTGAGTCGCAGCGTCCGTTACGCTTCTACAT
>JAGNNG010000001.1:2770-33907 GCA_017990795.1 Deltaproteobacteria bacterium | reverse complement strand
GTGGATGCTGAGAGGAGGTAGGCGAGGAGCCACAGGTTGATGGTTCGCCAGCGCTGCAGAAGCGCATCTGTGCGGACATCAGCTCGGGCAGGACGGGGCAGAGAGTAGGCAATCACCCTATGAGGCTGGGACGGTGACAACGCGAGCATTGGCTCGGCGTATCACGACGCTGAGACAGGGCAAGTTTCTAGTTTGGTGGTTGCTGGTTCGCTGAAGCTGGCTTAGCGAACCACGAGAGCGAGCCTTGCGAGACACTGAGCCCGCTTGGCAGGTCGAAGCGGGCGAGCGCAAGTGGCGCTGTGCGCGCTCCTGGGGCGCCTGCGGGGTTCACCAGGGCAGCAAGCCTATGGCTTGCGCGCTAAGGAGCTTGCAAGGTGTGCCAGGGCCGCAAATTAGCTGGTGATGATGCGGTGCGCGGCAGACTCCGCGCTATCCGAGCAGCGATGCCGACAGTTTTCCGCTACTGCTGCGCGCACGGAACGCCAAAACATCCCGCAGGCCCGGCGATAAAGCTGCAACGGTTTGAGTCTCTACGGCTTTTGTGGAGACGCGACAGCGTATGCAGAAATGCAAGGTACATCCGCGCCTGGAGCGCGCCCCCTCTCTCCCGGGCTCCTCGAACAACTCGTTCGAGGCTCCGGCGTTGTTCTCGCAGGCGAACACGCACCTGCCGTCCATTCATGCCCACGGTTGGTGATGGCCGATCCGCAGGTCGCGACCGTCGCCTTGGAGGCGATGCAGCTGACAAAGGCGGCGATCGCTGTGGTGCGGCCAGATGGCTACATCGGCTGGATATAGGAACGGACATGGCCGCGCTCGGACCCTGAGGTGCGCAGGGCGACCCGCCTAACACCTGGGCGCGGTGGTGCCGGTCAACCCCTGGGAGCGCAACCCTACAGCTTTCTTACTTCCGCGCTGCAGGTAGTGCGCTCGGCTTCGCGTTGCCCTGGCTCGCATCCAGGCCTTCTAAAGACGGCAGGTCAGAGAGGTTAGGCTGCAAGACGATCTCGATGCGGCGGTTCTGAGCGCGGTGCTCTGCTGTGTCGTTTCCGCTCAGTGGGTCAAATTCGCCGTAACCGGCTGCGGCCAGCACCTGCGGCTTCATGCCTTTGGCAATTAGAAACTGCGTCACTTCAACGGCGCGCGCAGTCGACAGATCCCAGTTGTTTTTGAAGTGGCCGCTGCGCACCGGCACATTGTCGGTGTGTCCCGCACACAGGAAGTGGCGATCCGGCAGCGTCGCCAGCACCTGCCCAACTTTGGTGAGCGCTACTTGTCCCTGCGGCTTGATGTCGGTCTTGCCCGAGTCGAACAGCACGTCATCCGGCAGCGCGATCAGCATGCGCCCATCACGAATGACAACCTTTAGCTGACCGGTGTCGATCATCGCGCGCAGCCGCGCCACCAGCTCGCGGAACGTCGCGGCCCGTGCTTCTGCTGCGGCCTTCTGCTTGCGCAGCTCCTCAAGCCGCGCCTTGGCATCCTGCAGACCAGCGGTCAGCTGACCGCGCTCGGTCGTCAAGCGGTCGACGTTTTGACCCAGCTTTTCCAGCCGCCCCTTGAGCTGACCCGCCCACGCGTTGCTGTCATCAAGTGACGCGCGCAGCTGATTGCGTTCGACGCTAACCTTCTTCAGTTGTTCCTGCGTGTCAGCAAAGCGTAGCTCTAGCTCTGCGACCTTGGCTTGCTCCTCGGCATATTTGGAGCGCAGCTCGTCGCGCTGCTGGGTGGTCGTCGTTAGCGCTGCCTGCAACTTGTCGGCGCTTTCGCGTGCGCTGGCCAGCTCCGCAACCTTGGTGTTGTACGTTCCGGTTGTTACGCAGCCCATAGCCAGCATGCTGGCCAGTGTGAGCGATGTCGAAAACTTGCGAAGGGGCATGTGGGGGTCCTCGTGGGTGGATTTACAGGCAGACGACAGCGCAATAACCATTCCCGTTTTGTCACCCGGTTTGCGTCGAGCCCCGCGCCAGCGCTAGGCGTGCGCCGTCCCGACATTTGAGCACGGAACTTGCATTGTTTCTCTGACCGCTCAAAGCTGCGGACTTGCGTAGAACACTGCGCGCGCGTTTCTCATGACCTTCGTGAACTGATAATGGACGCACCTTCTCGTCGTACGCCGACGCAATGGACCCTGCCGCGCCTGATGGGCACGCGCTGGTCTCGAACGCTGCTTTTGAGCATCCTGGTCGGTCTGCTGTCGGGGCTGGCGGCGCGGGCGCTGGAATCGCTGGTGGATCTGGGCTTTCCACGGCTGATTGGCCGAATCGCCAATACGACGGCGGGCAGCTTGTTCGAGTTTCGCTGGGGCGTGCTGCTGCTGCCCGTGCTCGGTGGCTTGTGCTCAGGGGTCATCGTGGCTTTTCTGTGCCGCCCCACACGCGCCCACGGGACCGCCGTTCTGATCGATGCGTTCCATCATGGCGGGGCCGAGATGTCGCTGCGTGACGCGGCGCTGAAGGCATTCGCGGCGGCTATCGTCATCTCGTGCGGCGGCTCAGTTGGCAAAGAGGCAGCCATTGCGGTGCTGTGCGCAGCCATCGGCACGACAGTTAGTCACAAGCTGGGCGGAGGCGTGCGCGAAAGGCGACGCTTTCTGACTGCTGGCTGTGCTGCCGGTGTGGGCGCAATCTTCCAGACGCCGCTGGGCGGTGCGCTGTTCGCAGCCAGCGTGCTTTACAGCGAACCGGAGTTCGAGGTCGAGGCGCTGATGCCGTCGTTTATCGCGTCGGTGACAAGCTATTCCACCTTCATGGCTTTTGGCGGCTATGGCCACCGTCTGCTAAGCGGCACCGAGAGATTGACCTTCAGCCATCCGCTAGAGCTGGTTCCGTACGCGGTGCTGGCTTGCTTGTGCGCAGCGGTCAGCTTCTTTTTTTCTCACTCGCTACGTCTTGCAGCCACGCTGCGACGACGTAGCCGATTGCCGCGCTGGTCGACTGCCGCGATCGCAGGTCTTATCGGCGGCGTGATCGCGCTGGCTTTTCCGCAGATCATGGATGCGCGCTACCGCTTTATTCAAGGTGCGCTCGATGGCTCGCTGGGGGTGCCCCCGATAGAGGGCTGGGCGCTGTGCTTCGTCCTGGTCGTGCTGGCCAAGTGCATCGCAACTGCGCTGATGATGGGCGGTGAGAGCGCAGGTGGGCTGTTTGGCCCGGTCGTGTTCATGGGCGGTGTGGTCGGGGCGGCAACCGGCTCGCTGTTTCAGCTTTTCTTGCCAGGGATGATTCCAGAGCCGCTGCGCGCTGCCCTGATTCCCGTCGGCATGGCTGGTGTACTGGCGGCATCGCTACGTACACCGCTGGCCGCAATCGTCATGGTGACTGAGATGACTGGCAGCTACGGCTTAATCGTGCCGCTGATGCTGGTCAGCGTTGCATCCTACGCACTGGGGCATCGCTGGGGCGTCTACGCCGAACAGGTCCGCTCGCCGGAGGAGTCGCCGGCCCACGCAGGCGATTCCGTCCGCAGTTGGCTTGAATCGCGCCAGGTGCGCTCCTTACTGCGTGACGAATGGCCGCACATCACCCATCCACAAGCGCCGCTGCCTGAAGCGCTAACCAAGACTCCGCCCGGCCTGCAGTCGATCTTGCTTGTTACCGCAAATGGCGAGCTTCTTGGTTTCATCTCTACGGCGGAGCTGCTTTCCGCCATGGAGTTGGCTGAACTGGATCAGATTGTCGTTGCTGCGGACATCATGAACACCACGACCCAGCCGCTACGTCAAAATGACGACCTGTACACTGCGCTGGAGCGATTTCGACAGGCTGGGGTCGATGTGCTACCAGTGGTCGCGCGCGATGGACGAATGTTTGTCGGCGTGCTGGAACGGGCCGCGATGCTCAAAGAGCTGCGAGCGCAGGTGGCCTCGCGCAGTGCAGCGGCCCTGCGCGAGCACGCGGCGTTTTCCACGCTGGCCAACGACGTTCAGCTAGATGACTTGTTGGCCGTGCTCAGTCATCGCAGTGACGATGCAGTGGTGCGCATGCGCGTGCCTGAGGATGCCCTGGGTCTATCGCTGCGCGAGACGGATTTCCGCCAGCGCTTTGGCGTGTATGTCCTCGCGATCGAAACCCGCGATGGCAAGCTATTGGCGCCGCCCGATCCCCAGCGACCGCTTGGGAAAGATGACGTGCTGGTGGTGATACAGAAGCGCAGCGGTCTCCCTGTGAATCAGGTTGAGTAGCCCCACCTGAGGCAGCGCAGCCGCGCAGGCGACCGGATCGTTCACCGAACGCTGTAGGCGGCGTACGCGAGGGCGACCAGCTGAATCACGGCGAAGCTAAGAAGTCCTGTCGGTAAGAACTGAAAGAAGCCAAAGCGGATCGGCTCCCCTTGTGCGCCCCGCAGGTCGGCGCGCTCGGTCAGCGCTTGTGCCATCGGCCCGGATGTCGCGGCGGTCAAAAATAGCGAGCTGCCAGCGCATACCGACAGCGCCAAGCCAACGTACACAGCGTGCGGTGGCAGTCGCTGCGCCAGCGTGTGCGCGACTTCCAAGAGCGCAGCCATGCTGGGTCCGGCTGAAAAGATTCCCGTCAGCACACCGGCCAGACACAGGAACACGACCAGCTGTACCAATGGCGATACGGGCAGCGTCCCCAGAAAGTGCGCCACCGCGACGAACATTCCGGTCCTTCGAACGGCTGCTACCATCACAAACAGGGCCAGCAGAAACAGCACGGCCTCCATATCGACGCGCCGACGCACAAGCTGCTCGCCTAGATGCTTGTTCAGCAGAAGCGCCGTGCCAACTCCAAGCCAGCAGATCAGGTCAGCGCTGATGCCCGTTGACGTAGGGATTAGTGTCCAGCCCATCAGCATCAGTGCCAACAAGCCTGCGACAGGGTAAAAGCGGCGACGATCCAAACGCACATTGCGATAGAGCTGATTCATCACCTGAACCGACAGGCGTGCGGATAGCGTGTCGCGCTCCAGCCCGCGCTGGGGACGAATGATCAGAGTGACCACAGCCAATAAGATGACTAGTGCAATCACCGTCGGTGGCGCAGCGTGAATCAGATAGGCCCGGAAGGTCATGCGCCCGCTGCCTAAAAGTAAGATCGCAGGAAAGTCGCCAATGGGTGTCGCGGCACCGCCCAGGTTGCATGCGACTAGCAGCAGGCCCAGGGTCCACGACAGATAGCGCTGATGCACGCCCATCAACTTCAGCAGAATGTGCAGCACGGGCAGCACTAGCATCAGAGCGGTCAAGTTGTTGACTAGGCCGCTGACTAGGTACATCGCGACCACAAAAAAGCACAGAACAAGCGAGGGGCGTGCTTGGCTTAGGCGAGCGGCGCGTACGGCGAGGATTCCGAACAAGCGAGACTCGACCAATAGCTCGGAAAGTAGCCCTAGGCCCACCAACAGGATGAGCACGTCCCACGGAACCTCGGCCATCAGCTGATGCGTTGTTCCGACACCTAGCAGTGTTGCCAGTAAGCACGAGAGCGCTGCTGCCGATAAGACGATCAAGACGCGTAGCGCAGGCAGTACGGCCTGCAGGATGAGCGCAGCGAACAGCAGCGCGCTTAGCAAGAGCTGTGGCCCGCTCATACCAGCACCGTGAAGTCACTGCGCGGCACTTCGACAAGCCAGCGCGGGTAGACGTACATGGGACGCGACAGGATGTTCCAACCGACAAAGCTGCGAAACTGTGCGCGCACATCTTCGCCCATCAGACGCAGCCACGCGGGACTGGCGTGGGCCGCATGATCATTGGCGCCATATAGAAACGTCAGCACGACGGTACGCGTGCCAGCCCACTGCTGAAATGAGCCCAGGTCGGTGGCACGAACGCGGGCGTCGTAGTTGGCCAGGATGCGCTCCCAGTCCACATCTCCCATCGATGAATAGCGCAGGAGTCGAATCTGCAGTGTGGGTAGTGCTGGCAGCAGTGCATCCAGATAGCGGGCCTCCAGTCCGACGACCAGAAGGGTCTTGGCACCCGCGCAAGCGGCGACGACTGGAGCCACGTCAATGGCTGACCAGCTGAGCCCATCGAGCCACTGTGCAGCCACCGCATCGAGCACAGGAAAGCTGCGTCCGAGTTCATCGCGAAGCTGCTCGACGAGAGGCGCACCGCCAGCTGCGGCCAGCTCTTGCACGAAAAGCCAAGCGGCAGAGCAAAAGCCAAGCTCGGAGGCCGCCACCAGGAACGCTTGCTCCAGACCGCGCGGCAGCTCGCTCACGGTGTCTCCTGAAGGTTGAGGCCAAGCTGCATCAAGACCGATTCGATCAGACGAAGAATAGCGGCGTTGGCTAGTGCATGCTGCGGCGGGCCGTCGGTCAGACAGTCCACCATCGCGGCGAAGTGACGGCTATTGCGCGGTGCAAGCTGCGCCACAGCGCGCGTTGGTAGCGTCAGCGGAAAGTGAACTTCTTGTCGCGCCTCAGCAAATGGCGGCGGTAGGCGCAGCGGAATCGCTACCGATGAATCGTCTGCAGCACCGCTGGCGGGAGGTCCGCCTACGCGCTCCAGGACCAGGCCCAGCAGGCGCAGTAGGACATAGTTTGCGCCACAGTGGTGCGCCGGGCCTGTGTCCACCAGACAGCGCACGACCAGGGCCCGCTCATCATCTGCTGGAAGCCAAGGGCGCAGCAGTTCGTTAATCGCATCGCGCTGAATAAACGCAGTGATGGCCGATGTGGGGACACGACGCGGCGGTGGGGACGGGGGCGGATTGTGCATCGAGTGCCCTCCTCGTGTCGGTTCGATTGCACCGACCATGCCATCGAGCGCAGCAGCAACGGGGTTCGTGCCACGTGTGGACCAATGTGCTATCTGTGAGAGGTGGTGGCATCGCACATTCGCAAGGGACTGACGCTCGCCGCGCTGCTGGGTTCCGTCGTCGCGCTAGGTTTATTCGATTGGCTGACCGGGCCGCGGATTTCGATGGCGCTGTTTTACGCCATCCCAATCACCTTCGCGGGCTGGGTGCTTGGCGGATGGGCTGCGCTGCTGACCTCGGTGGCTGCGGGTTTCGGCATCTATCTGGGCGACTTGGCGCAGCAGGCAGAAGCGCTGACCATCACTCACCTATGGAACACCACCGTGCGGCTAATCTTCCTGGTCGCTGTCGGCCAGCTGACTGCGCGCGTGCAGCGAGACCGCGGCCAGCTGCGTGCGCTGCTGAGGCGAGAGACGTCGGCTCATATGGCCACGGTTGAACAGCTACGTCATCGCGATCGGCTGGCTATGGTTGGACAGGTCGCATCCGGCATCGCGCATGAAATCGGGACACCGCTGCATGTCATCACGGCTCGCGCGCGCTTCATCACCGAGCCCGATGCGACGCTGGAAGAGGCCCGCCGACATGCCAGCGCAATCATCGAGCAGAGCGACCGCGTTGCGACAACCATTCGCCAGCTTCTGGACTTTGCGCGGCGCCGCGGACCGCAGCGAGACGTGGTGAGTCTTGTGGACCTAACCCGGCGCACGCTGGACTTGCTGCGGCCCCTGGCGATGAAGCGACAAGTTGAGCTGACACTGGCAGTGGATGGCTTGCCAGCGATGGCACCGGTCGACCCCAATCAGGTTGAGCAGGCGATTGGTAACTTGGTGATGAACGCGATCCAGGCCATTTCAGGGCAGGGTCTGGTCACGATTCGGGTGCAACCGGTGCGCAAGCGTCCACCCGTCGATATCGGCGGCGAAGAAACCGACCAAGTCGCGATCACCATCGAAGATAATGGAACAGGAATTGCTCCTAAAGACCTTGCGCACATCTTTGAGCCCTTCTTTACGACGCAGAGCGCAGGCGAGGGCACGGGGCTCGGCCTGTCTATCACGCAGGAAATTATCCGCGACCACGGCGGCTGGATCGAGGTAGAGAGCGAACCATGGAAAGGATCGCGATTCACGGTAGTCCTGCCGACGGCACATCGACCCGAGATGGGCGCGAAGGTGTAAAGCCGCGCGTGCTGGTCGTTGATGACGACCGCGGCATGTGTGAGGTGCTGGAGATCGGGCTGCGCAAGCGCGGCTTCGATGTCATCTGGCGCACCCAGCCACTGGCGGCCTTGCAGCTGCTGCCGGAGGAGAACATCTCGGCCATGGTCGTTGACCTGAACATGCCGGGACTAAAGGGTACAGAGCTGTGCAGCCGCATCGTCGCCAACCGCCCCGACGTGCCGGTCATTGTCATCACAGCATTCGGCAGCCTTGAGACTGCAATCGAGGCCATCCGCGCCGGTGCTTATGACTTTCTGACGAAGCCGTTCGAGGTCGACACCCTAGCGCTGGCGCTACAGCGAGCCGTGCAGCACCGCGCGCTGCGCAAAGAAGTGAAGCTCCTGCGTCAGGCCGTAGCGTCGGCGCAGCGCTTCGAGGATCTAGTCGGCACCAGCCCAGCGATTCGACGGGTGTTCGACTTGGTTGGTCGTGTCGCAGAAACCGACGTGTCGGTCTTGATCACAGGCGAGAGCGGCACCGGAAAAGAGCTGGTGGCGCGAGCGATTCATCAGAAGAGCGCGCGGCGAGATCGTCCGTTCGTTGCCATCAACTGCTCAGCGCTGCCCGAGCCGCTGCTGGAGAGCGAGCTATTCGGGCACACCAAAGGAGCCTTTACCGACGCGCGGGCCGCTCGCAAAGGGCTCTTTCAGCAGGCCGATGGCGGGACGCTCTTTCTGGACGAAATCGGGGACCTGCCCATCGGTCTGCAGCCCAAGCTGCTGCGCGCGCTGCAAGAGCGACGCGTGCGTCCCGTCGGTGGTGACAGTGAAGTGCCAATTGATGTGCGCATCCTGTCGGCCACCAATCGTGATCTGGAAGCGGCCATTGAAGAACGGCGCTTTCGCGATGATCTGTACTTCCGCATCAACGTCGTGCAGATAAACCTGCCACCGCTGCGCAGCCGGAGCGGCGACATCTTGCTGCTGGCGCAGCATGTCCTGGAGAGCTGCACGGCTCGGCTGGGCAAGCAGGTCCAAGGTATCTCGCCGAAGGCAGCCGAGCGGCTGCTGGCCTACTCGTGGCCGGGAAATGTGCGCGAGCTTCAAAACTGCATCGAGCGCGCAGTAGCGCTGACCTCTTACGACCAGATCTGTGTCGATGATCTACCCGAAAAAATCCGAGATGGGCGCCCGCAGCAGCTGGTGCTAACCCATCCTGATCCATCGGAGCTGGTCTCGCTCGATGAGATCGAGCGCCGCTACATCCTGCACGTTCTGGAAGTGCTCGGCGGCAACAAGGCACTGGTGGCGCAGGTACTGGCCGTCGACCGCCGCACGCTGTATCGAAAGCTAGAGCGCTACGGGGATGCTCATTAGTGCGGCCAGCCTCGGAAACTGCATTTTTGCCACACATGGGCAGAATTGCTCCGCCAAGCTGGCGGCAGCGGTTAGGAACGCAGCACCGCTGCCAGCAGAGCATCAATTTCGCCCTGACGACTTAGGTAGTATCCGGCCTGCGATGATCGGCTGAAACCAACCCGTACTCCAAACACCTGGCGCGGGTTGCAGGAGGCGAATACATCCTCATCGGTGTGATCGTCTCCGACAAAGAGCGCGCGCTCACACTCAAAGCGACCCATCGCCGCGATAAGCGCAGTGCCTTTATGCACCGCATGCGCGGGCATCACGTTGCATACCTTCTTGCCCGGCACGACACGCGCCCCTTGTAGGGTCGCTAGCGCTTCCAGGATAGCGCGATGCGTGCGATGTTGCTCTGCAGCGTGACGGTAGTGGACGCTAAGCGAGTACACTTTGTCTTCAATGTGTACGCCGGATATCGCGGCCAGGTTGCGCGCCAAGATCTCTCGCCAGCGCGAAACGCAGTCGATGTGGCTCTGGGACGCATACCACGGCTCGACGCCATGGTTGCCAAACACCTCGAGCAGCGGGATGTCAGCCACGCGCCCACGAACGTCTTTGCGCGCGCGACCCGAGATCACAACACATGGGAACCGAGACGCAACACTGCGCAGCAGGGCATGGGTGGTCAGGGGCAGTTGCACCGTGTTCGGGTCTGCGCAGATGGGCGCCAGCGTTCCATCAAAATCAAAAGCGAGCAGTGCGCCTAGACGCACGTGGTTGTGCAGCGCCAAGCGGCCCGCCATCGTGAGCAGGCGCTTCATTGTCTGTCTCGGCGCAGCCGAGGAGATGGGACGAGCATGCCCTGAAATCGCGCTTGCCGCCGGACGGTTGCGGCATCTGCCAGCATGCGGCCAGCCCAGCGGTAGACGTTAAACTCTGCCACCAGCGTTCGCATGGCACGCATGCGCGCTTGCTGCTCGGCAGCCGTCATGCGCAGAGCCGCCTGCAGCGCAGCGCTCGACTCTTCTAGGTCATAGGGATTGACGATTAGGGCCTCCGTGAGCTCGCTGGCTGCCCCAGTAAAGTGGCTAAGCACGAGCACGCCGCGCTCGTCATCGCGGGCTGCGACAAACTCCTTTGCCACCAAGTTCATGCCATCGTGAAGACTGCTGACGTAGCAAAGATCAGCCGCGCGCAGATAGCGAAAGATCGTCGGTGGCTCCTGGTGGGAACGAACCAACACGATCGGACGGTAGCCGTCTTCTGTGCCAAAGCGATGGTTGATGCGCGCCACTAGGTCCACCACGCTGTCGTTAAGCTGCTGGTAGCGCTCAATGGCAGTACGGCTGGGCGCGCCAATCTGGATGAACACAAAGCGACCGAGCAGCTCAGGAGCGATTTCCAGCAGGCGCTCGACCGCAAGCAGGCGCTCCTCGATGCCTTTGGTGTAGTCGATGCGATCAACGCCTACACCGATGAGTGCATCGGGCCGCAGGCCGTGCTCTTGCATCACCGACCGACGACAGATAGCCACAGAATCAATGTCTTTGAGCCAGTGCACGGGCCACTCGATCGAGATCGGATAGGGGCGCACCAGCGTTCGCATTCCCCCCTGCACAATGGCCTGCGCGGGACGATCGATACGAGATTCCAAGAAGCGGTCCACGCTGTCGATGAAGTTGTTGCAGTGTAGCTGCGTGTGAAATCCAACGATGCTGCTTCCTAAAAGCCCGTCTAGCAGCTCGGCGTAAAACGGACAGATGCCGAAGCGCTCCGCGTTGGGCCACGGGATATGCCAAAAGGTCAGGATGGTGGCGCGCGGCAGGCGGTTGCGGATCATGCGCGGTGCCAGCGCGAAGTGATAGTCCTGCACCAAGATGATGGGGTCGTCGCGATCGACCTCACTACACACCGCGTCCGCGAACTTCTGGTTGACGCGGCGGTAGTGCTCAAAGTCCTCAGCACCGAAGCGCGGGCGTGTATGCGCGATGTGACACAGCGGCCACAGTCCTTCGTTTGCAAAGTGGTAGTAGTAACCCTGCTCTTCCTCGGGTGTCAGCCATACGCGACGAATGATGTAGGAGTCTTCCCCTGGGGGCACAGACACACGGTCGTGCGCATCGACGGTATCGCGATCGGCATTGCCGCTGCCATGTCCAACCCAGACGCCGGAGCAGGCGCGCATCACAGGTTCCAGCGCCGTTACCAGACCGCTGGCGGGATGCAGGACTGAGAGCTCTCCCGCGGCGTTCTTCTGGTGAATGTAGGGCTCGCGGTTGGCGAGGATGACGATCTTTTCGCCGTGAAGGTGACGCGTCAGAATGGTGCGCAGCCGCTCCGGCGTCCACTCGCCTTCCTGCGCATCGCTCTGGCGCTCTGTGTTGATGCGCTCAACCAAATCTCGCACTTCGCGCATCAGCGGTTGGAACTCTTTCCTTGCTCGGACGCCGTGCAGCGCCTGACGCAGCTCTTCGCTCCATTCGCGCCAGACTATGCGGCCTACCAAGATCGTAAAGAGGGCTGCTATCAGCGACAGCACGCCGAACGCCAGCAGCAGGAAGTGCCGTGCACTGAGGATACGGTCTTCGACATAGCGCAAGTCGTGAACCAGGGTCACCGTCCCCAGTGCGGTCGAGCCGCTAAAGATTGGAAAGTTGCTGATGTGCAGCTCGCTCTGCCCGACGCGCGCCAAGCGGGTCTCTGTCGCATCGCAGCCCAGGCTCGCCGGAAAGCTGTCGGAGCGCGCAAACGGCTGGCCGGTGGGAGAGCAGGCGGCGGCGGCCAGCAGTCGCTCATCGTGGGCCAGCTCAGTCAGTAGCTCAGTTAGAACGGTCGGCTGGTTCCAGTGATCGACCAGGGGCCGCTTGGCACCGCTCATCGCGAGACGAGCGCGTAGACTCAGATCCTGCGCAAACCAGGCTCGTAACTGACTGTGGACGCTTAGCACGGCGGCTGTCGACAAGGCCGACAACCCCAGCAGGAGCACGATCACAAAGCGCAGGGATCGCGGCATGGAATCCTCCTTGCATAGTTCGCGTGGTCACTTCACCGCAGTCTGCAGCACTGCAGCCATGGCGAACGAAGCAAGAAGGACGCCACCTGCAGATCGAACGCAGAAATCGAGGACGCTATGCGACTAGAAGATCTTGGCTTGATCGGTAACTGTCAGTTCTCTGCGCTCATCGATCGTCGAGGCGCGGTGGTGTGGAGCTGCTTGCCGCGATTCGATTCTGAGCCGATCTTTGGCGCCCTTCTTGATGAAGCGCACGGCGGTCACTTCACGGTCGGAGCGAGTGATGGCAGCCTGGGAACGCAGCGCTACCAAGAAAACAGCAATGTACTAGAGACGCGGTTTGACACGCGAGACGGGGCATTTCGCGTCATCGATTTTGCGCCGCGCTTCATGCTGCACGGTCGCATCTTTCGCCCCACGCAGCTGTATCGACTGATCGAGCCCATCGAAGGCACTCCGCGCATTGCCGTGTGCTGCGCGCCGCGTCTTGGCTGGTCGAAGGCAGAGCCCGCGCGCCTATTGGGCTCGCATCACATCCGGTACGAAGGCTATGCATCGCAGGTGCGTTTGACGACGGACCTACCCCTGTCTTACCTGGATGGTCGGCCGTTCTCGCTGACCGGGCGCCAGCACTTGGTGATGACTTGGGGCACGCCCATCGAGGAGCCGTTAGAGCCGCTGTGCGATCGATTCCTAAGCGAGACGTCGCGCTACTGGCAGAGCTGGGTCAAGCACTGCGATGTGCCTCCGCGCTATCAAAACGAAGTGATCCGCTCGGCGCTGGCGCTGAAGCTGCACTGCTTTGAAGACACCGGTGCCATCATCGCCGCGATGACCACGTCGATCCCAGAGTCTGCGGGCAGCGGACGCACGTGGGATTACCGCTACTGCTGGCTGCGCGATGCGTACTACGCGCTTGAGGCCTTTCGCCTTCTGGGGCAGTTTGAAGAGCGCGAGCAGTTCACTCGCTATCTTCTCAACCTGGCCGGCGGCGCGGTCGATCTTCGACTCTCTCCTCTTTACCGCATCGATGGTGGCACCGACCTGGCCGAGCGCGTGCTGCCGAACTGGCCGGGATACGAAGGCAACGGGCCGGTGCGTGTAGGCAACGCGGCAGCTGAGCACACTCAAAACGACATTTTCGGCGAGATGGTTTTGGCGCTGACGCCAGCATTTCTTGACGAGCGATTTGCTGTCGAACGATCACGGGCGGCGCTCGACCTAGTCGAGGCGCTGGCGAGGAAGGCGATAGCCGTGGCTGGGTCGCCAGATGCGGGCATTTGGGAGTACCGCACCGCTTGGCAGCCGCAGACCTTTTCCAGTGTCATGTGTTGGGCTGGTGCGGACCGCATGGCTGCGATTGCGACGCGTCATCGTCCGGCGCTCAAGACCGAGTTTCAACAGGCTGCCCAATCGTTGCATCAGGAGATTCTCAGCCGATCCTGGAACGAACAGCAGAATCGCTTTGTCGGCTGTCCAGGCAGCACAGAGCTGGATGCGGCCCTGCTGCAGATGGTGAGCCTGCGCTTTTTACCGCCGCAGGACCTGCGCTTGCACGCTACGGTAGATGCAATCCTGCGTGAGCTTGGCCATGACGCGTGGCTCTTGCGCTATCGCACTGATGACGGTTTTGGAAAACCCAAGGTCGCGTTTATCATCTGTATGTTCTGGCTGGTCGAAGCGCTGGTGCGACTGGGCCGGCGCAGCGAAGCCGAGTCAGTGATGGCGCGAGCCCTCGCAGCGCTTTCGCCGCTGGGGCTGCTCTCTGAAGACTATGAAACAGCTGAGCCGCGTCTGTGGGGCAACTTCCCGCAAGCCTATTCGCACGTCGGGTTGATTCATGCGGCCTTTGCTGCATCACCCAGCTGGTCTGAGATCTTGTAACCGCGCCGCACCTGGCACTTTTGATCAGCACTTTTGTCCATGTGGGGCATAAATGCACGCGGTTCGTCCTGCCGTTAAGCACACCCATGCTAGCGCTGCGTGCCACCGTCATGCGCATCGTGGGTCTGCTCGACCGCTAGCACATCGACCCCGCTTGCGCGTTCTAGCGCAATGCCTGCGATCCACATCTGTTCCAGCATCGTGAGATAGCGAAGCCTTAGCTCGGTCGCCTCGCGCAGCGCCGTGATAACGCGAAACAGATCAAACTTGCCCGCTTGCCACCCGCGGTGCAGCAGCTCGATGTTCGCCTCCGCTGGCGGCAGTGCATCGCGCGCGAACGACTCTAGCTGCGTTCGACGAATCCGCAGCGTTTGTAGCGCCTGCGCGACCTCGGAACGAACGCGAGTGACCAGCAGTCTCTCTTCGGCTTGGCGGGCTCGCTCTGCTGCCAGAAGCTGCGCCAGCGGCCCTTGGTTGCGCTGGAATATCGGTATCGTCAGCCCGAGGGTTCCACCAATAAAGATCTGCCCAGCCAGATCCTGCTGATAGTCGAAGGCCACAATCGGATTGGGCACCACTTCGCGCCGCAATCGGCGAGCGTCGCTTTGGATCTGCACCCGCTGCTTTTGGATCGCGTGAAGATCCAGGCGGCGCGACAGTGCCTGCTCGATCTGCTGATGTACCTCGCCATCCAGCGTGACTCTAGGGAGGGTGTCAATCATGGTCGGCGTCGTTAGCGTAATCGTTACGGCAGGCGAGATGCCCGTTGCGATGCGCAGCTCACTTAAGCGAAGCTCGCGCTCGGTCGCGATGTCGGCACGGTCGCTGACCACGCGGCCTACTTCAATACGCGCCAGGTTTGCTTCGATAGCACCAGTTGCGCCGAGCTGCAGCCGCGTCTCTGCCGATGCCAGCAGCTGGCGTGCAACATCTTCACGCTTCTGCGCCACCGCCAAGCGTCGTTCGACCAGGAGACACTGAACGTACAGAGCTTTGATCAGCGAGCGTGCCACCAGCTGCGCATACGCCACCGCGTCTTGCTGCGCCGCAACTGCTGCGTCCACCACATCTAGCCGCGCCCAACGCTGGCCAGCTACTTCGAGAGCCTGCTCAACATGCAGCTGATGTTGGATGCCGCGTAGCGCAGGACCCACGCTCTGCTGTTCGGTGCGAGAGCCGATAAGGAAAGACACCAGAGGGTTTGTCGATAGCCACAGGCCAGCGCCCACGCGACGGGCCTCGGCGTTGCGTAGCTCGTTTTGTGCCCGCACCAGCTCCGGCGCGTTGTGTGCGGCACGCTGCAGTGCGTCCGCCAGACTTAGGGACAGCGCGGTCGCTGAATCGGCAGCTGCATGACCTCCGCTGGCAAACCACGTCATGCATATCAGCGCAAGCAAGCTGGATGCGCGGCGCTGCAACGTCGCCCTTGCTCGACAGCGAGGACGGAGCCAGGGATTCGTTTGTTCTGTTCTCGTTGGCATGTCCGCTCCTTCGTTCTCTTTGTGGCAAGGCACTTGCAAAGACTGCACCTGACACCTGGATGACCTGCACAACGCAGTTCGCCCACAGCGAAAGCGAGGAGGAGCGATGGCAGCATTTAAGGACAGGATTCGGCGTGGACTGCCTGTCGTCATCGTTGGGGCTGCGGCTTTGCTGCTGGGCCGACTGAGTGTGAAGCAATCCCCTGAGCACCACAGCGAAGGCGTAGAAGCGGCCCGCATCGGACCGCTGGCATTGCCCGCTGAAGCAACGAAGCACAGTCCAGTGAGAGTGGTCGCGGTTGTGCGCACTCGCCTGGCGCGCGATGTCGAAGTCGTCGGCTCGGTTGGATTCGCCGCCGATCACTTTGCTGCCGTTGGCCCCCTAATCGCGGGCCGTTTGGTTTCGATCCAGGTGCGAGTGGGAGACAAGGTCAAAGCGGGTCAGACCATGGCAGAGCTAGAGAGCGCAGAAGTCGGTCAGGCCCAAGCCGCCTATTTGACTGCGCGCGCGTCCTCCTTTGCGGCAGAGGCCAACTTGCGCCGCGAGCGTGAACTGGCCGAGCGCAAGGTCAGCTCGGAACGCGAGCGTGAGCTGGCTGAAGCCGCAGCAATTACCCAGCAGGCCGAGCTAGCTGCGGCGATGCAACGGCTGCGTGCACTGGGCTTGCGCCAGAGCGACATCAGCCAGATCCGCGATGCTCGTGCGGGTCGCGTGTCGCTGTTGGCGCCCATTGATGGAACCGTTATCCGCCGCGAGGTATCGCTGGGACAAGCCGTGCAGTCCGCCAGCGATGCGTTTCAGGTCGCGGATCTGAGCCGACTCTGGGTTCTGCTGGATCTGTTCGAAAAAGACCTGCCTCATGTGCACAGCGCGCAGCGCGCCGAGATCCGTACGGAAGCGTATCCGGGCCGCACATTTCCGGCGCAGGTAGCACTGATTGGTAGCGTCATCGATGAAAAGACGCGCACCGCGCCAGTCCGCGTTGAGTTCGACAACAGTGAAGGACTGCTGCGGCCAGGACAGTTCGTGACCGCAACGCTGCAAGGCGAAGCGACGGTGGCGCAAACGGCCGTACTGACAGTCCCAAGAAAGGCGGTGGTCACAGTGGAAGGCAAGCCGCTGCTCTTTGTCCAGACCGGCAGTGGCCGCTTCGAGCGTCGCTCCGTCGAGCTAGGGCCCTCGGGTGGGTCTCTGATCGAAGTCAGAAGTGGCGTCAGTGAAGGGGAGCTGGTGGTGGTGGATGGGGGATTCCTACTCAAAAGCGAGCTGCTGAGGTGAATCATGCTGGACCGACTGGTCGCCTTTTCCGTGCATCGGCGCGGGGTCGTCTTGATCTTGGCTGCGGGGCTAGCGCTGACGGCGCTCTTCGCTATGCGTCGGCTCTCGGTCGATGCGGTACCGGACGTCACGAACGTACAGGTGTCGGTGCTGACCGCAGCACCGGGCCTGTCCCCAGCCGAGGTCGAGCAGTACCTAACCTATCCCATTGAGACCGCGATGAATGGGCTGCCAGGCGTCAGCGAGATTCGCAGCATCAGCCGCACCGCCGTTTCGGCTGTAACCATCATCTTTCAAGACGACATGGATGTCTGGTTCTGTCGTCAACTTGTCAACGAGCGGCTGAAGCAGGCAGAGGCAGACATCAATCCGCAGTACGGACATCCCGAGCTCGCTCCGGCATCCACCGGGCTTGGGGAGATCTATGAGTTCTACTTGGAGTCGAGCGACGGTGCGCAGGGGCCGATGGAGCTGCGCACGCTGCTGGATTGGGAAGTTGCGCGCCGCTTGCGCTCGGTTCCCGGCGTCATCGAAGTAAACGCCATGGGTGGTGAAGCGAAGGAGTATCAAGTCGTGGTCAATCCCAAGCGGCTGGCGGCCTATCGGCTAACGCTGGGCAAGATCTACGACGTCCTGCGTCGCAACAACGGCAACATCGGTGGTGGCTACATCGAAAAAAATGCCGAGTCGCTCGTGATTCGCGGCGAAGCGCAGTACCGCGATCTGCGCGACATCGCTAGCACTGTCATCACAACGGATGAAACCGGCACTCCGGTCCTGCTAAAGCAGCTGGCGAAAGTGCAGTTCGGCCCCGCCTTGCGCTTCGGCGTGGTCACAAAGCACGGTAAAGGCGAGATCGTGGCTGGCACCGTGATGATGCTCATAGGGCAGAACTCACGCGAGGTCGTGGAGAACGTCAAGGCCAAGCTGACCGAGATTCAGCGCGACCTGCCACCCGGCGTAAAGATCGTGAGCTACTACGACCGCGCCGAGTTCATTAATCGCATGCTCAAGACCGTGCTGGTGAACCTGACGGAAGGGGCGCTGCTGGTTATCTTGGTGCTGTTCGCAACGCTGGGCACCCTGCGCGGCAGCATTATCGTGGCGCTGGGCATTCCGCTCGCGATGGGCGTGGCGGTCATTGGCATGGTGCGCATGGGCGTCATCGGCAACTTGATGTCCTTGGGCGCCATCGACTTTGGGCTGTTGGTCGATGGGGCCATCGTCATGCTTGAGGGGGCGATGGTCGCACTGGCTAGCGCAGGCCCGATGCAGCGTGCTGATGTGCCGTCTGTTATCGCCCGCTCGATGGGTGCCAACGCACGCGCCGTTGCATTCGCCGTGGCCATCATCCTGCTGGTCTACCTACCGCTGATGGCGCTAGAGGGCGTTGAAGGCCGCATGTTTAAGCCCATGGCGATTACCGTGGCGCTGGCGTTAGCCGGTGCGCTGCTGTTTTCTCTGACTGTGTTTCCGGCGCTGGCGGCGTCGGTTTTAACCGCCTCCGTGCAGACCGCAGCGGCGTCGCACGGTCACGATGCGCAGGCGGGTCATGCGCACCTGGGGATCTGGGCGCGGCTGCAGGCAATGTACAGTAGGCGCCTGCAATGGGCGCTGTCGCATCCTCGCCAGATCGCGGGCGTGACGCTTGGGCTGTGCGCGCTGACGGCGGTATCTGCAACCACGCTGGGCGCAGAGTTTGTGCCGCGCTTGGACGAGGGCGAGCTATCGCTGGACATCAAGCGCCTGCCGTCGATCTCGATCAGCGAAGCGCAGCGGCTGGGCGGACTGGTGGAAGACGTGCTGGGTCGCTTTCCTGAAGTGCGGTCCATCGTCACTCGGACCGGGCGCGCCGAAGTAGCCACTGACCCGGTGGGCCCGGATGAAGCCGAGGTCATGGTGAAGCTGGCCGAAAAAGGAACCTGGACCACGGCCCACGACCTGGACAGCTTGGGTGAAAAGATCAAAGCGGCCATCGAAGCCGAAGTGCCAGCGACGTTTGTATCGGTGTCGCAGCCCATCGAAGATCGCGTGAACCAGCTTCTGGCGGGCTCGCGTGCCGACGTGGTGGTGAAAGTGTTCGGCCCCGATCTGCAAGTGGGCAAGAGCATCGCTGACCGCATCGGCCTTGTGATGCGTGGGGTTCCTGGGACTGGTGATCTGCGCGTCCAGCGCGTGCTCGGTCTACCTCTACTGAACGTCAAAGTCGATCGACAGCGGTTGGCCAGATACGCCATTCCCGCAGATGAGATCCTAAACACCGTCGAAGCTTCGCGCGTCGGACGTCAGGCAGGCCAGGTCTTTGAGCAAGCACGACGCTTCCCAATCAAGTTGCTGCTGTCGCCCAACCAGCTGACGCCCGAGTCCTTTGGCGAGCTGCTGGTCGGAACGGAAGACGGAGCGCTAGTACCGCTGGCGCAGGTAGCGGAGGTCACCGAATCAGAGGGGCCTGCGGTCATCAATCGGGAAGCACTAGAGCGACGCGTGCTGGTCGAAGCCAACATCCGCGGACGTGATCTGGTCAGCTATGTGCAAGACGCCCGTGCTCGCGTAAAGGCGCAAGTGGCGATTCCCCACGGCTATCACCTGGAGTGGGGCGGGCAGTTTGAAAACTTCAGTCGCGCCAAGAGTCGCCTCATGTTGGTCGCGCCGATCGCGCTGGCCATCATCTTCGGGATGCTGTTTCTGATGTTTGGGGACGCTCGCTACGCTTGCGCCGTCTTTGCCTGCGTGCCCCTGGGCATCATCGGCGGTGTGCTCGCCCTTCAGCTGCGGGGACTGCCATTTTCAATACCTGCGGCGGTGGGCTTCATCGCGCTGTGTGGTGTAGCAGTGCTAAATGGCGTGGTCATGACCTCGGAACTACGCCGACGGCTCGCCGATGGAGAACGCGGTAACGAAGCGCTGCTTGGCAGTGCTCGCAGCAGCCTGCGTTCAGTCGTGACGACTGCGCTGGTGGCAGCGATTGGCTTTCTTCCCATGGCCATCTCGACGCGCGCTGGGGCAGAAGTACAGCGGCCACTGGCCACGGTCGTCATCGGCGGCATTGTGTCCTCTACCGTGCTGATGCTGCTCATTCTGCCGCTGCTCTTGCACTGGGTGATGCGGCACGCGCCAGCTTCTGAAAGGAGGTCGCTTGATGAAGCCTCGGCCTGATGCGCTTGCGGTCGGCAGTCAAATCCAGACTGACATTCCGGCGCGGCTAGACCGGCTGCCGTGGTCCGGTTGGCACTGGCGCGTCGTCATTGCGCTGGGCGTGACCTGGATCCTGGATGGGCTCGAGGTCACCGTGGTAGGCGCAGTCGCTGGCGTGTTGGGTGAAACCGATACCCTGCATCTGTCCGAAACCGAGGTCGGTCTGTCCGCGAGCGCCTACCTGTTTGGCGCAATCGTGGGTGCGCTGTTCTTTGGCCGCCTGACCGACCAGCTGGGTCGCAAGCGCCTGTTTCTGATCACGCTCGCGGTGTATCTGCTGGCCACCATGGCGACCGCGTGCTCAGTAGGCTTCTATTCTTTTGCGATCTGTCGGGCGCTGACCGGAGCGGGTATTGGCGGCGAGTATGCAGCCATCAACTCCGCCATCGACGAGCTGCTTCCTGCGCGCGTGCGTGGGCGTGCCGACCTGGCCATCAACAGCACCTATTGGCTAGGCACGGCCCTGGGTGCCAGCGCGACGTTGATCTTGCTCGACCCGCGCTACCTACCCCACGCGATCGGCTGGCGCTTGGTCTTTGGTCTGGGGGCGCTGCTGGGTGGTGCCGTCGTGCTGGTACGGCGCCATGTGCCCGAAAGTCCGCGCTGGCTGCTGCTGCATGGCCATGTGCAGGAAGCGGAAGCCATCGTTGCGGCTATCGAAGCGGATGTCGAACGCAGCACCGGAGCGACGCTGCCACCAGCTGGGCCTGCGGTGTCGATGACGGTGAAGGGGACGGTTGGCTTTGCCGCCATCGGACACACGCTGCTCGTCTGCCATCTTCGGCGCTCGGTCCTGGGTCTGTCACTGATGATTGCGCAGGCGTTTGCCTATAACGCTATCTTCTTTACCTATGCGCTGGTGCTGGCGCGATTTTACAGTGTGCCTGCCGACTCAGTTGGGCTGTATCTGCTGCCCTTTGCCGCTGGGAATCTGCTGGGCCCACTCCTACTGGGAGGGCTGTTCGATTCGATTGGTCGGCGCGTGATGATCACGGTGACCTATGGCACGGCAGGCCTGCTGTTGATGCTGACGGGCTGGTGTTTCGCACAAGGTTGGCTGACCGCCGTGACCCAGACAGTGCTGTGGTCGGTCGTCTTTTTTATCGCCTCAGCCGCTGCTAGCTCTGCCTATTTGACGGTGAGCGAGCTATTTCCCGTCGAGCTGCGCGGCATGGCCATTGCATTGTTCTATGCCGTGGGCACAGCGGCTGGGGGCCTGGTCGCTCCAGGTCTGTTTGGCGCCATGATTCAAACCGGCAGTAAAACCCAGGTGCTCATCGGATATCTGATTGGCGGCTTGCTGATGATTGCGGCGGCGGTTGTTGCTGCCTTCCTGGGCGTTGCCGCTGAAGGTCGCTCACTAGAGGCGCTGGCGGAGCCCGGTCCCCTTCCTGACCGCGCTGGCCCACCTTGACCTGCACCCAACTTGTGACCCCTCGGAGGGAATGCACATGAGTCTTACGTTCATCGGTCCTGCGGGATCCTGCGAACTGCCCTGGATCCAGTACGCGCTGCTTTACGACAACATCGAGCATCACTTGAAGGGAAAACAGCAGGGCGCTGTGTTCACCGAGCTGCATCGCGTGGGCGAGGCGCTGGGAGGACGCTCTGTGACCGTCTCTGCCAGCGGCTTGGCCAGTGAACTGCAGCAAGCCAAGCCACTGTGCGACCTACCTGGCACTCAGCTTGCCCTCAGCCTTCGTACCAAGACGGTCCTGTTTAACCTGCTCAGCGAGCCATCGCCTTGCTCATCAACGGAACTGATTGGACCGCGCTTGCGGCTTCCTTGGGTTCCCTCCGATATGTCCAGTCTTGGCAGCATATTTGAACCGGTGATCACACGACTGTTGGCAATCACCCAAGATGCAAGCGATACGGACCAGGTCGAAATCATCGATAGTTAGCGTCACAGCCCGGACCCATTTTCCCAGGAGCTTGTTTAGAGCAGAGCACCTCTGGAACAAACTCTGTGGGCGACCCTAGCCGTGGAGTTTCTCAACGGAAGACGGCTTTTGAATCCCCCTCTTAGTCGCTGCTTCGTCGCGCACTTCCCGCACCAGCAGCTTGAACAGCACGGGGAAGACAATCGACACGAGCATCGCCACCAACACCAGGCCTGCCTGCTGTCGCGAGTCGATCAGCTCCAGTCGGCGTCCGATCGCCGCAACTGCCACCACTAACGTCAGCGGTGCCGCCAGCAGTGTTCCCGCGGCCAAGCGAGCACGCAGCGGTGTGCCACGGCGCGCCAAGAGCAGGCTGGGCGCAAGCTTGGCCACTCCCGCCAGCGCGGCTAGGAGCAGCGCTCGCAGCACCATCGACCTATCGAGTGCGCTGGCGTCAAAGCGGACGCCCACCACAATGAAAAACACCGGGATGAAGAGGCCATTTCCCAGGGCTGCGATCTTGCCTTCCAGCGTCTGCTTTTGGCGCAACACAAAGCCGACCAGCGCGCCGCCGATGAAAGCGCCAAGAATGGGCTCGACGCCCGCCAGCGCGGACAGCGTGACGAATGCCAGCATGATGCACAGCCCGACGCGGACACCCAGCTCGGCCACGTCGTGGTGATGGGTCAGGCGGCGCAGCGGCTCGGGGTGCCACCACACCAGAGCACGTGCCCAGCGCATCAGCAGCGTCGATGCCCCCAGCAGCAGCACAACTTGCCCGATGCGCTGGGCGGTGTGCTGCACTCCTCCTCCTCCTGCCAGCAGTTCCAGCGCGGTGATGACCAAAATGCAGACAAACTCTCCCAGTGAGGCCGTTAGCATGACGTGACGCCCGATGGGGGTGGCATCTTGCGCGGTCTCTTTTAGCATCGCCAGCGGCATGCCCACGCTGACTGCGCTGAGGGCCAACACTTCGATCCGGCCCAGTGCGAAGAACCTGCCCATCGCGACCGCGCTGCCAAATACAGCGACGACAACTAGTAGTGGAACCAGCAGCGCAGAGCGACCAGCGCTGCGCAGTGCGGCAAAGTCGATCTCCATGCCGGCCATGAACATCAGGACCAAGAATCCAAACTCAGACAGGAACGAGACCGTTGGGCTGTCCTGTAAAACGCCGATGCCAGCCGGCCCAAGCAAGATGCCCAACAAAATCAGCATCACAGCCGAGGGGGCACGCAGCCGAACGGCCAGCACCGGACCGATAATGCTCGCGCCCAGCAGCAGCAGTAGCGTCCACCACAGATTGTCTGCATGCCCCGTCACGGCCGCTGCACCGTCAGAATCAACGTGGAACAACGAGCCGACTCGGCCACTCGCATCGCTACGTCGGGCGAGGTGAAGCTGTCGCGTCGTGTTGGCTTTCTGGAGAGGATCAGCAGATCATCGGGCTGGGCCAGGCGAACCAGTTCCCGGACAGGATTCCCTTCAATCTGCAGCCATTCCAACTGCAAGCCATAGAGCCGCGCGCGTCGCTGTAGTTCATCACCAACCTGCTCAGTCTGCTGGTCCGGGGCCTGTACATACGGTGGTAAAATAACGCGAACGACCACCAACGGTAGCGACAGCATGCGTGCCAAGTCGATGGCGGTATCGGCAGATGCCAGGTCGGCGATTCCGGCGATGAGGGCATGAACCACGCGCGCATGGTGCGGAGTGCCCCGCGCAAACAGAACCGGGCAGTCCATCGCCGTACATAGCTCCGCTGCACTACCGCTGCGCCCCAGCATGCGTCGTCCCCACGATCGGCGCATCGGGCTAGCGATTACAACTCCGGGCCGCAGCTGGCGAAGCTGCTCGATGTGTGCGCGCAAGTTGTCACCAGCAAGCAGCATGTCCTCTCGCTGCTTGGCGGCTGGGCGCGGGCTTTGTGCGGATGGGGCAGGCGTAGGCAGCAGCGCCTCTTTGCTTGGCTTGGCACCCGGATAGATCCGACGTAGCGCGGTTGCGCGGGTCTTTTGCGCCAGCAGCTCTGCTTCCTCTTCGACGTTGGCAATGCGCCCCGCTGGTAAGTAGGCGACAACGCTGTTTCCATGTCGCAGCGGAAACTGCGGCACTCCGATGCGCAGCTGCTCGGCGATGCTGGGCAAAATCTCAGGGTCACCGATGACCAGCACGCGATCCTCGGCGCGAATCATGGTGGTTCCCATGGGGATTACCAGCTCGGTGCCGCGATAGACTGCGGCGATGCGCCAGCCTTCGGCGTGAAGCTGCGACAGCGGCACGCCAATTGCCGGCGAGCTTGGTAACACCACGAACTCAATGATCTCGCCGCGCCCTTGGCCGACGGTTGATGCGATGACTAATCCGTCGTAGCGCAGCGCTTGCTCGACCACGCTGCCCAAAATCTGGGCACGGACGATGGCGCGCGCGCCCTGTGCCACATAGTCTTGGCTGGTCGATGGGTCGATGACGATGCCCACGACCGGCGAGAAGCCCAATTCGCGCGCCAGACGGCACACCTCGATGTTGCGACGATCATCGCCCGTTGCTGCCGCCAGAGCGACGGAGAGATGCGATTCTCCACGGGCCTCCTCCAGGACGAAGCGCGACGTTGCATCGGCTAGGCGCTTCGTGACCGACTGCGGCGGGCTCGCGTCCTCTGCAGCGTTCGATGGGTCCGTGTCTACGCGCAGCTCATCAAGCGCGCTCTGCGCGGTATCTAGCACGATGAGCGGTGCCAGGTGCACCAGCCGCGCAAGGATCGACTCCATCGTCTTTCCCGCACCAGCGATCACAATCCGGTCAAGCATTACTACCCAAAGTATAGGTAAGTGCGACGCCAACGAAGCGAAAACGGTGTAGGCAGAAAAATGGGCAAGGTGCCCCGCGTAAGCGCCTGTGGCTTTCCGTCCTTGCGTTGCAGCGGCCGATTGTCGCTTTACGTTCTACTGCGGGCGCCTGCGCAAGCACGACTATGACTATGACTTTGCGCTGCTTCTAGTGCGATTCTGCCGCAGTCCAGAACCCCGACACGGCAGCGGCGCTGACACAGACATTCCAGGCGCAGCCACCCGACTGGCCACCCGCCCGAGCGAAGACTTCTATCTGGTCGGCGGGCCGCTCGAACTACGCGCCCGCCTCCGCCTCCGCCCCGGGCCACAGTCGCCCGCGTTCTACTCCATCGAGCATCGCCCGTGGTGGTCCTCCGTCATCGAAGTTCGGACGCAGCTACTACTCGACAACTTTGAAGGCGACCCCAAGCACGTCGGACGCCTCAAGCGCGGCATCGTGCAGCCGTCGCTATACGGTGCGGCGGAGCTGAACTGGTGGCGGCTGCATTTCGCGCCCGGCTTTGGAATCCTCGTCGGCGACCGAGAAGCGCACGTCGACCTAACCTTGCGTACCAGCGTGCAGTTCATGGACCGCATCTTCGGCGACGCTGCTTCCATCACCTGATATTGGGTGTGGTCGTTGGCTCCGATGTTGCGCAAGATGAGTGCATGCCTGTCGCGGACAGGCCCTCATAGAAGGACAGCATCACACCACCCAGTTGCCCTCCCGAGCTAGGATGTACAGAACACCGTATCCATGGCACAGTTTCTGCTCTGTGATCGGTAAGTCAGCGGCGTTCTGGCTGCAATCCATCCCCAAGTGCGTTCTCCTCGCAAGTAGCTCAACGCCGGGACGCCGTTGACACCATCCACTCTCCGCCATCGCAGTCTTCTCACTCCAAAGCAAGACCCTCATGCACTTTGAAGCCGTTTTCATTTCACTGTTTGCTGTGGCTACAGCCGTCGCTCTGGCTGCGCGATGGCTCAAGATTCCCTACACTGTAGCGCTGGTGGTAGCAGGACTGCTGCTTGGGACTACGCGCGTTATCAACGCACCACACTTGACCAAGGAACTGCTGTACGCAATCTTCCTTCCTGGGCTCGTTTTCGAGGCTGCGTTTCACCTGGACTTTCACAAGTTTTGGCAGAACAAGCTGGCGATTCACGCACTTGCAGTTCCCGGTGTGGCCGCAGCCATTGGCATTACGGCGGTTCTACTACAGCCTGCTGCCAGCGCTCTTCATTTCGTAGATGGCTTTACGATGAAGCATGCGCTGGTATTTGCAGCACTGATTGCAGCTACCGACCCAATCGCAGTGGTTGCGCTTTTTAAGACCCTGGGTGCGCCAAAGCGTCTGGCCGTATTGGTCGAAGGAGAGAGCCTGCTAAATGATGGCACCGCTGTGGTTTTCTTCACGCTGATCTTGGGAGCTGTCACCGGTGACTCCCTGTCGATTGGTGGCGCAGTGGTGGACTTTGTACGAGTAGTGGGACTAGGTACGCTGGTAGGCGTTCTAGTCGGCTATCTAGCGTCGAAGCTGACGCAGCGCGTGGACGATCCCATGATCGAGATCACGCTAACCACCATCGCCGCGTACGGCAGCTTTATTATTGCGGAGCACTTTCACCTCTCTGGTGTGATTGCAACCGTTGCCGCCGGAATGCTCTGCGGCAACTACGGTGCGCGCACTGGTATGAGCCCCTCGACCCGGATCGCCGTCGAGTCGTTTTGGGAGTACGTGGCGTTTGCCCTCAACTCGATTGTCTTTCTACTCATCGGCTTTGAGGTTCACCTAAGCGCGCTACTGCTGTCTTGGAAGATGATCCTCGTTGCGTACATGGCGGTCACTCTTGGACGGGCTGCGCTGATCTACGCCGTAACTTGGCTGCTTCGGCGAACCCGCGAGACGCTACCTTGGTCCTGGAGTGCGGTGCTGACCTGGGGCGGTCTACGTGGCGGCCTATCGATGGTGCTAGTGCTGGCGCTGCCGCGAGACTTTCCACATCGCGACCTGCTTGTCACCATGACCTTCGGGGTCGTTCTCATCTCAATCTTGCTGCAGGGACTGAGCATGGGGCCGCTGCTGCGCAAACTCGGGCTCATTGGCTTGCGCGCGGACCGCAAGGACTACGAGCGCGAGCGGGGGATGATTCGAGCCAAGACGGCTGCAGTCTCAGCACTAGAGCAGCTGCTCAAAGATGGAGCGGTTCACCCCGAATCTGTAGCGCGCGTTCGCGATGAATACTCAGGCGCCATTACCGATGCAGAGCAGCGTATTACGGACATGCACCTACAAGCGGAGGAGCTTCGCACAGAGGAACAGCTGGCCGCGCGCAGGCATATGCTTATCGTCGAGAAAGACGCCATTCTCGCTGCATTTCGCAAAGGGTATCTAAGCCAAGAAGTGTGCGAGGAACTGCTCGTGGATGTGGATGCGCGCCTGCTCAGTCTTGACCCACACTAGACAGGTGGTGCCCTGTCGTTGCCAATGCGACGTATCGTTAGCACCAGCTTGGCTGTGACATTTTGGCGCTTTGTAGCAAAATGTCACAGTCGAGTAGAGATGCCGTAGCGCTCTAGCTTGCGATACAAGGTCCTGCGATCAAATCCCAGGATCTGCGCGGCCAGTGACTTGTTGCCACTCACGACATCAAGTACCCGCAGGATGTAGCGGCGCTCGATCTCGTCCATGGTGACAAGCTCGCTGGGATGGTCGCTGGCCAGCAGGACTTGGGAGGGGCGATAGTCGCGAATCTTTTCGGGCAAATCATCTACACCAAGCTGGTCGTATGCGGTCAACGCCACTGCGCGCTCGATGCAGTTTTGTAGCTCGCGCACATTGCCCGGCCATGAATAGGCCAGCAGTCGCTCTGCAACGCTTGGACTCATCCGCTCGACGTGTTTGTCGAGACGCGCAGCCGTCTGACGCAAAAAGTGCTGCGCAAGCAGCAGCACATCGTTTCCACGCGCGCGCAGAGGCGGTAGCCGCACCTGAACCACATTCAGTCGGTAGTACAAGTCGCCGCGAAACAGCTTCTCGCTGACCGCGCTCTCTAGATCCTGATTGGTGGCAGCAAGGACGCGGACATCGATGTCGATTTCGGTATCGCTGCCCACCGGTCGCACTTTGCGCTCTTGCAGGGCGCGCAAAAGCCGTGGCTGAAGCGCCAGTGGTAGATCGCCAATCTCGTCGAGAAATACAGTGCCACCATGGGCCTGCTGAAAAAGTCCTCGGCGTGGACTGCGAGCATCCGTAAAGGCGCCGCGTGTATGGCCAAACAGCTCGCTCTCTAGCAGAGCTTCGGGTAACGCTGAGCAGTTAACCGCTATAAAGGGACCGTCTTTGCGTTGGCTGCGGGTATGAACTGCCCGGGCAACCAGCTCTTTGCCAGTACCACTCTCTCCCAGCACGAGGACTGAAACATCGGCCTCCGCAACACGCGAGAGCAGGTTAAACACCCTGCGCATCTCGCTACTTTCGCCGATCAGGTTGTCGACGCCGTGCGATGCTGCAACCGCGCGACGAAGCAGCTTCACCTCCTCTCTCAGGGCGCGATGTTGGACGGCACGCTGCAGGACAAGGGCTAGCGAATCAACCTCCAGCGGCTTGGTCACAAAGTCGTATGCACCAGCGCGCATTGCTTCCACCGCAGACTCCATGCTGCCAAATGCGGTGATGACGATGACCGGCAGGTCAGAGCGGTTGCCAACGAGCTGACGCGTTAGCTCAATGCCGTCTTGCCCTGGCATGTTCAAATCCGTGACTACTGCCTCATAAAAGTCTTGCTGCAATAGCTCTAAGACCTTGCGCGGCTCCGTTGTCCAGCGTACCTGAAAGCCTCGCCGGGCCAGACCGAGTTCCAATAGCTCGCACATGCCACGGTCATCATCTACGACCAAGATCTGCGGCTTCATGTTTGCTCTGGGGTAGCCACCGGCTGGGCTTGCAATCGCGGTAGGTAGAGCGAGAAACAGCTCCCGCGTCCGACTTCACTGCTGACCTCAATTTTGCCGCCGTGGTCGCGCACAATTCCCTCGGTGATAGAGAGGCCCAGGCCAGTTCCTTCGCCCGCGCCTTGAGTGGTAAAGAAGGGCTCAAAGATTCGCTGCAGCTGTTCTCTTTCAATTCCCATGCCGCTATCTGCGACGGTCAGCACAATAAAGTCTCGATCTGCCCCGCGAACACTGACCTCCACTTCACCGCCCTGTGGCATCGCTTGCATCGCGTTCATGAGCAAGTTGCTTATGGCCTGCTGGATCTGATTCCAGTCGACCTTCGCTAGGCACTCGGCACTGCGTGGATGAAGTGTGAGCACGATCTTGCGTTTGGTCGCCAATGGCCTGAGAAGTTCCAGAACGCGCCGACATAGGTCATGCAGGTCGGCGCGGTCCATGTCTGGACCCCGGCGACGGGCAAAATCAAGAAGCTGGCGAATCGTGCTGGTCATGCGCTCGGTCTGCTCAAGGATGCTGCGAATGTGAGCGCTTAGCTGCTCCGGCGGTAATGGCGCCTCTTCCATCAGGCGAGCACGGCCCGCAATAACGTTCAGGGGTGTTCCCAGTTCGTGCGCCAAACCGGAGGCAAGCTGTCCCACCAACGCCAGTCGGTCGCGATGACGTAGCTGATCCACAGTGGCCACATGCGCTGAAGTGCGTTCTGCCAAAAGGTTATCAAGCCTATCTCGGTCTCGGCGCAGCCATGCCACTACGTGACCAAGTGCGCCAATGACAAGCACCCGTGTAGAAAAATTCCAAAGTGCAATCGGTGAGAGATCCTGCCCCGCCCACGCGATGTCTGCACAGACTTGCGCCAGGCAGACGGCGGCAGTCAAAATCCACGCCGCGCGCACCCCAAACAGCCAGCCGCCGACGGAGACGGGGAGCAGATAGAACAGCCCGAACGACAGCTTGGGTCCAGTAATGTAGTCAAATAGACCCAGCGTGAAGGTCGCACAGAGAAGCAGCAGCAGTCCAAAGCGAGAGCGGCGCATGAAGGATGTCACTTTAGTCCAGCTTCAAACGATTGAAGTTGGTGATGATCTATGGGGGGCAGTACTGGCCTGAAGCTCTGCATCGCGCATGTCATTTTTTGCTACCAGCAGATCATTTATAGAGCCACCGCGGGCATCGACCAACATCTACAAACGACTGGCCAGCGCGCGCTTGGTCTGCGCCAGTGCTGCACTTGCGCGCAAGTCACGCAGCATGCTTGCAAGATCGCCGCTTCGTACCAGCGCAACGTGTGCTCCAGCAGAAACCAGTTCACTCCTGCTCCCCTCCTAGCTCAATCAAGTCGACACATAAGCGAAAGACATCGCTCAGTGCAGTGGCTTCTTGCAGCACCAGCTCATCAAGTGCGCGCTGCGCTTGATTCAAGTCTGTGAGGGGTACTGACCGCGCTTCAAATGCGCGCCGAACATCGCGCAAGATGGCTTGTCCGCGCGGCACTACCTGCTCCTGTAGCATGCGAAGTCGCTGGCGCTGCATCTGCAGCGCTCGCCGCAAAGCCTCGCTCCGCGCTGCTGAGGCGGCAAGAGCCAGCCGTCGCTGCTCAGCATAACGTCTGGCTCGGGCTTGCGCCGCCTGGGCTCCAGCTTGCCCACGGTCAATGAGTGACAGCGGCGTACTAAGGGAGAGATTAACGGAGTGCTGCTGATTACCAGAGACGACAAAGCTATCGTACAGATAGCCCATCCGGACTGTGGGATCTGGCACCTGCTGCGCAAAGGCAAGTCGTTCTTCTGCCAATGCTGCTTTTTGTTGAATAGCCAAGGCGCGCAGATCTTGGCGTGACGATCCATTGAGCGGAACTTGCTCCGCACGCAGCTGCCAGCTCGACAGAAATAGACGTGCCTGTGTGTCCTCGGAAAAGCTGCCGCAGGGAACACCTACGTACTCCGCACATGCAGCTTGAGCGACTAAGATCTCCCCTTGGTCAGTAGATACCTGCTGCTCAAAGCGGAGCAGTTCGATCTCTGCACGGTCGGCATCCAGTGGCGGCCCAAAGCCTGTGCGCACTCGATCCCGAGCCAGTGCCAGCGCATCCTTAGCTTGCTTGACTAACCGTTGGTCGGCTCCAAGTCGTAGCGATGCTATCGCAAGCTCTCCAATGTTGCGCAGCAGTCGTAACGCATGAGTGCGCGTAGCGAATGCTAGCTGCGCATCTGCAGCCTGAGCTTGCAGCGCAGCGCGCTCTATGCGCGTACCTCGCCTTGCTAAGTCGGGGCGGATGCTAAGGCCAACGGCATAGTTCGGAATGCTTGTAAGGGGGCTAGAAATATCCGGTGGATTTGCGGGCCCGACCGGCACCGTTCCGAC
>JAGNNG010000001.1:0-2670 GCA_017990795.1 Deltaproteobacteria bacterium | reverse complement strand
GCGAGTACCGACTTCGCAGTCGTACGGACCAGCGCTTCTACATCGCTAGTTGCTGCTTGCGAGAGTGCCTTTAGTGCAACAGCTCCGCCCTCTTTCTCAAGCGCCCGCGCGGCTTCAATACGGGCTGAGACCCGTGGATCATGCAGCAAGCAATCGACAAGGAATGCCAGCGACTCTGCTCCGGCAATCTGACCCAGCGCGCGAATGACCTCTCGCTGCACCATTGGATCTGAGGCGCGTTTGGTTAGTGCTGGTATGGCGCTATGGTCGCCCAGCTGACCCAGTGCCTCGATCACTTCGCGACAAGTATCGAACGTAGGGCACTTATCGAGCAGACCAAGTAGGGCTGGCGCGGTCCCACGTACCGCACGAAAGGCAAGAACTTGTGCAGCGCGCAAGCGCAACTCAAATGCTGCAGAAGCGCGATGAAGGATGCGCTCAACCTGCAGCTGCGCAGGCTTGTGACCCAACCGAAGCTCTGCAATATGAATCCAGTCATCTACCAGAGCGTTTGCGGGTCGTGCCTGCAGCAGCTTAGGAAGTGTACTGATGCGTGGCGGCAATCGCAGCAGCTGCTGCGCAGCTTCGATCTGAGCGGGGGTAGAAGCTGACCTATCCAAGACCTCGGCCAATGCGTCTACAGAGGCGGCATCCCCAAGCCTTGCTCGTAGCACTGCTTCAGGCACCGCCGGCACTGCATAGATCAACCGCAGCCGGTCAGCACCTGCAAGCTGCTCTTCAATCCAGTCTTGCAGCTGGCTACGCAAGTGTAGTGACTCTTGTGAACGCTCCTGCGTGAGGTCGTGCAGTTCACGAGGATCAGCAGCTAAATTGAACAGCTGCATTGCGTCTTTGCGCAGATCCCAGATGAGCTTGAAGTTGCCCTGCACCAGGGTCAGCTGCTCACGAAGAGTAGCAATGACGGCCGTATGCTTATTTGTACGACCTTCCATAAGCCCGCTCAGATCGTGTCCATCTAACGTGGATGGCCAGGGCGCATGCGAGAGGCCAATCAGCGTCGGGAAAACATCTATCAGCTGCACCGGCGCTTTGACGACTTTGGGGCGCAAGCTGGGCTGCACAATCAGCAGCGGAACACGTAGCTGCTCCTCATACAGATTGGTGCCATGAAAGCGCTCATTGTGTTCATCGAAGGCTTCGCCGTGATCCGACGTGACCACTAACGTGGCTCCTGGCCGCTGTTGTGCGAGGTACCGCGCAAGTCGCCCCAGCGCTGCATCAACCACTACAATTTCTTGGTCGTAACGATCGATGTCTCGCGTTCCAAAGGCCGGTGCCCCTCCTACTTCGTAAGGCTCATGCGGCTCAAACAAGTGCAGCCAAAGCAGCGCTCGTGAAGGCCGCTGCTTTTCGAAAAAGCTGATGGCAGCGTCTACGCTCTGATCGGCGCTTAAGTACTCGTGCCGCACATGCTCGAAGCCAAAGTGATCTGCCGCATATGGGCTCAGCTTGTCCTTATCCGTGACGTAGACGGCGGGTGGATAGATCGCAGCGGTGAGCCAGCCGTGCGCTCGTAGCCACCGGGCCAGCGTCATGAAGCGCGCCTCAGGAATCAGGCGCGTCAGGGTTGCGAAGTAACGGCCTGTCAGCAGAGAGGCAATTGAGAATGAGGTATGTGGTGCCTGCGCGTACGCGCGCTGAAAGCGAACGCCCTGACGTGCCAGTTGATCGAAGTAGGGAGTCGTGGGTCGCTTGTAGCCATAGGCTCCGACGTGGTCAGCGCGGAGGCAGTCTATTGTAACCAGCACGACATCGTGCTGCGTAGCGAGTGCAGCGGCGTGATTCGTAAGAGCACTGACATAGTGCTCGATACCACGCCGACCCGGCCCTGCATCGAGTGATAGCAGGATCGAAGTCAGCAGGATCGAAGCAAGGAAGAGAACGCGGGAGCGAGCTGGAGGAAGTGAAAGTATGCGCAAGGAAGCACCTGGCAATGATACGGCAGCAAGATTTGTACCCGGCGGACCCAGAGTACGGATGAGACGGTCCTAGACAGGATTGGAGTGCGGATGCACTGGGCCGCCCATGGCCAGAAAGCCACTTGGCGTGCAATTTGCATTTCCAGCTACGGCAAGCAGCCTGCCTGCACACCATCTGGAGCGCACGCCACCGCAGACAACGAGAAGCTGGCCTACTCAAGATTCAGCTATAACAGGGGGATACTTGCTGAAGAAATCCTTGCCGCACGGATCTGCAACGGCTTTGCAGATAAGGTTCGACTTCTCTGAGTTTTTGCCGACAGGATTGGTCAGCTTTGCACTGATAGAGCTACTTGCCCTTGGATATGGTTGGTTCTTCACGGGAGCGTAGTGGTGTTTTGCACCAGCCGCATTCCAACAAGGTCGTTTCTGCGGTAAAGGTCACGGTTTCCGAGCTGCCGAGGCTGAGCCGCAGGGAGCCACCGGAGCACGGAATAAAACACCGTTCCGTGCTCCATTGTCTGCCACGCCGACACGTAGCTCCCACACCGATATCGCCACCCACTGTCGGCCTACCTCCTATCAGCGCACACTGCCCGCAAAGTCTGTTTTGCCTCCCAGCTCCGCCGTACTACTCTGGCCGGGAAGAAAGCACGAAGGGGCGACGCGATGAAGGATGTCCATGCGAGTAACTTGCGGTCACCGATGCGGCCCGCAAAGTTGCCCATCA
>JAGNNG010000050.1 GCA_017990795.1 Deltaproteobacteria bacterium | reverse complement strand
ACGCGCGAGACCGTGCTGCGATAGACCTGCCACAGCGGCGTGAGGGCCGCATACAGCGCCGGCCAGGTCAGGGTTCGCAAGATCCCCGGGACTCGCAGCAGCCACGCCGTTGTGGTGGACTGATCGGCGGTGTGGCGCACGCTGTAGGCATAGATCAAGGCCAGCTCGGCCAGCAGCAGTAGGAACGCCACCGTGCGCGGGAGCCCTCGCGCGGGGACCCCCGTCAGTGTCTGCACGCTCTCGCGCAGCCAGGTGCGTAAGAACCACAGCAGCGTCACCGGCGAGGCCAGTAGTGCCCCAAGCGCCAGCGCCGTCATCCGCTCGCTAGAGCGAAAGACCGAGAACAGATGCCAAATAAATAGGTTCGTCGACAGCACCAGAAACGTCAGGTGCGAGGCGCGGCGGCGACCACTTAGCACCACGGCTCCGCCTAGCACCGCTGTCAGCGCCGCAAGCAGTGCTGAGATCGATGAGATCGAGCGGATCTCTGCAGCGGTTTCCACGATGGTGCGCGCTAGGTACTAGCGACCTTTCCACTGGGCGGGGCGCTTCTGCAGAAACGCCATCAGTCCCTCTGCTGCATCCTCGGTGCCGAGTACGCGGCCAAGCTCGCCTTCTAAGTGGCGGAGCGCAGGCTCTAAGTCCAGGTCCTGCATGTAATGGTACGCATCAAGCCCCATCTGCATGACCAGGGGCGACTTGCTTACGATCTTGTCGCACAGCGCCTGCACCTCGGCATCTAGGCGCTCTCGCGGGACGGCGCGGGTGATGAGGCCCAGCTTCTCGGCGGTGGCGGCATCGATGCGGTCGCCAGTAAGCAGCAGCTCCATCGCTTTTTTCCGAGGCACATTCCGAAAGATCGTCGACATGATCATCATCGGCCACAGGCCTACGTTGATCTCTGGGGTCGCAAACTGCGCGTCGTCCGCCGCAATGGCCAGGTCACAGGCGACCACTAGCCCCAGGCCGCCCGCCATGGCGTGACCGTTTACCTTGGCGATCGTCGGCTTGCCAATCCCGCGCCCAGCCAGCATCAGGTTTAGATCGACATAGGTCCCAGCCAGACGGTTCTCCGACTCGGCAGCTTGTAGCGGCGTGCCACCTCCGCTCATCTGCGAGAGGTCGCCGCCGGCTGAAAAGACCTTGCCTGCACCGGTGAGCACTACGACCCGAACTGCGGGATCGTCTTTAGCCCGCTGGAGTGCATGCAGGAGCTCTCCGACAGTGGTGGGGCCGATGGGGTTGCGACGCTCGGGCCGGTTGAGTGTGATGTGGGCGACGCCAGCGCTTACTAAATATTGTAGCTCGCTGTACAAAGGCCCAGAACGCTTGGCTGAAGTGCTCTCCGTCGGCTTTGCTGCTGCTGTGGCGGTCGCTGGGGCCGCTGCGCTGCTCTGATCCGAATCACTCATGCTGGTAACTATACATGAGCGCTTGGGATTTTGGCCCCGCGGCCTCCTTGCGCCCCGTGCTTCCGGCAGGACGATTGACACCGCAATTTCGGCGGGCGTACACTAATTATCGAGCATGCGTAACCTTCATCGTTCCTCTATAGACACTGGGGCAACTACTGTTCGCGTAGGTCGCGTAGGCACAGGAGCATCTGTGGTCAAGCGCGCCTCTCAGGTTGCAGCAGCGGGTGCGCTGGCACTTGGCCTGCTGTGCCCAAGCGGGTCCGCTCAAGCGGCCTGTTCGCAGCAAACAGCAGATGTCTCAAACGACCTAGCGCTTGAGTGTCTCATCGGTCCGCGACGTGCCAAGGAGAGCTCCGACCCGACGCTGCGCGAGCAGAGCATGTATCGCTCGCTGCTCTCGGAGCTATCTGCGGTGATGGCGCTGCCGGTCCTTGAGCCTGCGGACACCGTTGGTTACTCGGGCTTTCACTTCTCGTTTGATGTCACGGCGACATCAGTCAAGAAGGACAACCCTTACTGGAGCGGCTATCTACAGCCTGACGGCAATCGCTCGCAAGCGGGCGTGCGTCACGTCAGCGGCAGCTTCTTGCCCGTGGCGACGATCATGCTGCGTAAGGGTATGTGGACGCCGCTGCCGCCACTGCCCTCGGTAGAGCTGGGTCTGGGCGCATCCAACCTGCTGCAGTCCGGGATCTTTGCGCTAAACGGCTACTTCAAGCTGGCGCTGCACGAGGGTTATCACGACCTGCCGATTCCGTCGCTGGCGCTGCGAGCCTCGGTGTCTCGCATCGCTGGTGCTCCGCAGGTCGACTTGACGGTTATTACTGCAGAAGGCCAAGTCAGCAAGGCCTTTGGCGTCGGCGGCACTTTCACCCTAGAGCCATACGTCGGCGGTGGTGTGCTGTTCTCGATCGTTCGCAGCCAGGTCATTGATACGGCACCGACCATCGATCTTTATCGTGGACCATCGCCGCTGCCGCCTACCGGTTACAACCCGGCGGAAGCGCTGGCGCAAAAGACGGTTTTCCCAACGCAGGACGACATCATGCGCTGGCGAGTCTTTGGCGGTATCAACCTGCACTACGCCATCGTGTCGCTGACCGGCTACTTTGGCTACTTCGGCGTGGGCGCGGACAATGGCTACGATGTCTCGACGCTGCCGACCCCTGCTAATACCCAGGCGGCCACCAGTGGTGCAGCAGCTTGCCGAACCGACAAGACCACCAATGCCAATGTCTGTCCTAAGGACTTGGCTGGAGATCAGTTCCAGGTGGGTGGCAGCCTCGGACTGCGCTTCTAACACAGGCACTGATGCTCAGCTAGTACGCTGAGTGACGAATACAAAGGCCTCTGGCGATTCGCCAGGGGCCTTTTGCTTTGATGGGGACTTAACTTGCGAGGACGGAAGCGGGGGCGGCTAGGGATCGATTTGTGTCGCTGGTGGTGTTGCCGGCTGGGCTTTTGCCGCGCCGCTTGTGCTCAGCTCAGCCTCCAGCTGCTCGACGCGCTGGGCTAGCCGCTGTACTTCCTTTTCCAGCGAAGCAAAAGGCGAAAGGCTCTCCAGTAGGTGGCGCAGGCGCTCGTCCGCTCGTCGCTGCCACTCTTCAACGGTCTGTTGCGAGCGCTCCAGTAGCTCCCGCACGGAGTGTAGACCTGCTGCATCGGTCGTCGCTGCCTGCGTAGCCGCTGCTGAGATGCCAGGCTGCTCGGGGAACTCAGACAGCTGCTCGGGGCGCAGCTCGTCATTTTCACCTTTGCGAAAGACGCTGAGCACGCGGGCCTGGGCTTGTTGCGCTAGCTCCTGCAGGGACGCGCCACCCGACTGAATCAAGTGTCGCATCGCCCCTAGCGGGATGAAGCTCTTTTGCCGCTTCTCTTCCTCAAAGATGATCTGGGCCAGCGTCACCGACGTAAGGTCGTCTTTGCTGTTATTGTCGAGGACGCGGACTTCCTCGCCAGCTCGAATCATCTGTGCAATCTGGTCGAGGGTGACGTACTGGCTGCTCTGGGTGTCATAGAGCTTGCGGTTGGCGTAGCGTTTGATGACGCGCGGTTCGGACATAACGGTTTACCTTTGCGGCAGTCGAGACTCTGCTTCGTTGGCGGCACTAGAGGCTGCGCGCTGGGGGCGAAGAGCACACAAGAACAGCTTTTGGCCGCTGCGGAATCAGAGTCGCCCTTGAACTAGCGACGCTGGCCGCTCTTACCTCGGCCAAGTGTCCTGGGCGTGGTCTTTGCGCCGGGCTGCGGCTAGCTCTTGTCGCTGTGGCTCTTGCGTCTGGTCTCGCTCTCGCCGTCCAGCTCCTTCTTGGGAGTGACATCGAGCTCGTTGTTTGAGCCGTCTGCTGCGCGCTTAAAGTTTTTGATGCTCTTGCCTAGCGCGTCTCCGATCTGAGGGAGCTTTCCAGCCCCAAAAATGACCAGGACGATGACCAAGATGAGCACAAGTTCCATCGGGCCTAGACCCAACATGAGCGATTCCTCCGGGTAATACTGGCAGTGTGAAAGTGGCGAGAACCAAAGGACAAACGGACGTGGTAAGTGCTGCCTTGGGCCTCGCGACCCTGTAATCGATAGGTAGAGCCGAGAGTGTGGTGCGTCCAGTTAGACAATCGACATTCCCATCTTGCTCACGCCTTATAACGATTCTAAGTCCATCAGGCTACCCCCATGTACGCAATCTTGATGGCATGGACGCTGCGACTTAGGGGCTAAATGGCGCGCTCTTTTGGACGAAGCCTGCTTCCTCTGCTGCTGTCACTGGCTGCTGGCAAGGCGGGCAGGTGGTTAGCACCGCGCCCATAGTCGCTAAAGTGTCACTGCGCCGCCTGAAATGCACCGATAGAGACCGTGCCAGCAGGACGATCTTTTCCTTCATGGTCAACGAGCGGAATCGTCACGCTGCCGTACTTGCCACCGATACCGCCGGTAGTGACCGCTTTGGGCGCATCGACCTTTAGCCGCAGATTCCCTTTGGTGACGGCATCTTCTAGCAGCGCGGCCTGAGAGACGTTTTTTACCAATGCAGTGCCAGCAAGGCTGGGGCTCTGATCATCGGTTGCAACGTAGGCAAAGCTGGCGGCTGAGCGGCAGTTCGGATGCACGTATGTGACGGTGCTTGCCGGTGCCGCTGTGCTGACGAAGATCGAGTTTACGATGGTCAGTGCGTCGGCTGTTGCATAGTTACAGTCGACGGCCAGCGCGTTTCGACCCGTCGCCACCGTATCGTGCCGAGAGAAGCTGGAGTTTACGATGGTGCCGCTTTTCTTCAGGTTCTTAGAGTCTTGCACGAGGATGCCGCTAAAGACGCCAGGGCCTTTGGTGTTGTGCAAAAAGACGGTGTTGCTGATCTCAAAGCGGGTCGAGTCCAGGTTCATGGCCTGGAAGTTGCCCGAGTTGGCGGTGCCGTCAAAAACTGGCGAAGGGCCTTGTCCAATCCAGCTCTTTTCGACGGTGAGGTCGCAGCCGGGGCGGCTCTCGATGCCAATGTCGCTGCTGCCGATAATCGAGCGAATGAGGCGTACGCTAGTGGGCGTGGCGCTGACGCCACCGTCACACAAGAGCGCGGTTTTGGCGCTGTAAAGCTGCATCCCTTCCACGGTCAGGTTGACACCAGGGCTGACCGAGAGAGCTGCAGACGCACCGTAGCTGTGCAGGCCAACCTTTGGCGTGGCCGTGCGCTCGGCGGGACTTAGATCTGCGGAGTCGCCGATGATGTAAACCATGGGCGGCCACTCCGCTGGTTTGGCAGCGACGGCAGGGTTGACGGAGATTGGCATCGTACCGTCGAAGTTACGCACCAAAATGTAAGGCTTGGCATTGGTGACGTTGAGCAGAGCATTTGGCAGTGAGCAGGCGCTGCCGCACGTCGCGGTGTCGACGATCTGAATGCGCTCAGTCGGGACGCAAGTGCCCTTGGAGATGGCGTTGGGGCCGGCTAGGAGGGCTAGGGCATCGTCCTTGGCGCAGACGCCGCTGTCGCACTCGTCATGCCGCTGGCATGGACCGCAGGTATGGGTGGTGGTGTTGCAGGCAGTGCCCTTGGCGATGGCCGTCGCACAGTGCTTTGGCAGCGTACACTCGACGCACTGGTGGCTATAGCAGTAGGGCGTGGCGCTGACGCCGGGAGTCCCGCACGACGGGTCGGTATCGCCTTCGCAGACGCCGCAGAGCCCGCTTTTTGGCAAGCACGTTAGCGGTGCGGTGCAACTGGTGCTGGTACAGCTTGGGACACAGGTTCCAGACTTGGTCTTGTCCGGCTGATCGCAGACGTAACCATCGAGGCACTTGGCCTCGTCGGTGCAGCGTTCAAAGTTGCGAACCTGGCAGCCTGTCAGCGGTCCGAGTAGCGCCAGCAAGCCAAAGTACGCGATGAAGCGCATGGGAGAATCCTTAGCAAAGAACATCTCTGCGTAGATTTTCCTCTCGGTAGACGTTCTGCGCAAGCGCTTTCCCACGACACTAGACCGTAAGTATCCGACGGGTGGCACTTTGCTAGTCCCTGCGGCGCAAGTGAGGGGGCTGACCTACACCGAGTGGCTGGGCTGCAAGGACGCCGCTTGTAGCTGCGTTACTCAGGCTCCATCGTGCATAGCAGCGGGAACTCAGCCTCGCGAGCGACCTGGGTTACGGTCTGCACCTTGGTCTCAGCCACTTCGGCGGTGTACACGCCTGCCACGACCCGACCCGTGGTGTGCGCGTGCATCATCAGGGTGTGCGCTTCGCCCTCGCTGCGATGGAAAATTTCGCGCAGCACCAGCACCACAAACATGCGAGGCGTGTAGTCGTCGTTATGCAGCAGCACTCGGTACAGCGGCGGCTGCGCCAGCTTGGGTTTTTGCAAGACCGTGGTCTGGCCTTGGTCTTCACGCTTGGCCATGCTGACCTCCTTTACTGCGATCGTCTGCCAATGTTGGGGCTGGCGCCGCTGGCTGCCGAGGCTGTAGCGGCTTGAGCACGGGCGTCTCTGTCTGCCAGTTTTGCAGTGCTGCCTCCCGCTGAGCCGCTTCCTGGTGGATGTGTCGTCTTAAGGCCTCATCCAGTCGGGGATGCGAAAAGCCGTGGCAGCTGTAGGTTAGGCTTGGCTCAAAGCCGCGGGCAATCTTGTGCTCACCCCCGGCACCGCCTTCAAAAAGACGCACGCCGCGCGCGATGCACTCACCAATGGAGTGGTAGTAGCAGACGTTGAAGTGCAAAAATGGGTGCTCTTCGAGGCAGCCCCAGTAGCGGCCAAACAGTCTGCCCGGAGCAGCGACATTAAAGGCACCAGCTACCAGAGTCCCAGCCCGCTCGGCGACTACGACTTCCATCGCTGCGGGCATGCTGGCAAAGACACGCCGATAAAAGGCTTGATTGAGCCAGCGGCGACCCCACATCAGCTTGTCCACCGTCGAGCGATGCAGTAGATGTGCGGTGTCTGCCCAGCGCTCGGGGGCTTGGGCAATCTCGTCGCCGTACACGGTGCGGATGGTGATGCCTTGCCCTGCCGCCGCCGCCTGTTCACGCTTGAGCGTATTACGCTTTTTGGATGAAAAGCGCCCATAAAACTCATCGCTATTGCGATATCCAGGATTATGAAAGTGGTATTGAAATCCAATGCGCTTTGCTAAGCCAGCTGCGCTTAGCTGTGCCGCTTGCTGGGCAGTAGGAAAGAGCACGTGCAGCGAGCCGAGATTTTCCTGAGCCACCAGCTGCTGCGCTGCCTGCAGCACCACTGCTATCACGGCTGCTTCGTCTTCACCGGGCGCGACCAGGATGCGACGCCCTGTCACGGGGGTAAACGGCACACCGATCACTAGCTTGGGATAGTAGGGCAGTTGCGCGCGCATGGCGGCAGCGGCCCAGTCCCAGTCTCGACTAAAATCGCCATCGCTGTCTTGCTTGATGTAGGCCGGGGCTGCACCGATCAGTACGGTCCCGCGCCAAACCGTAAGGTGACAGGGCGTCCAGCCAGTCTCGGGTACGGCGCAGCCACTGAGCTCCAGCGCGGCCAGCCAGCGCCAGTCCATCAGAGGATTGTCATCTGGGCTAAGCAGCGAATTCCAAGCGCTCTCCGGAATGCTCTCCAGCTGGCCATAAATTCGGACGCTTAGCGCTGCCATCTTCGAGTCTGGATCCTACTTATGTTTAGTAAAAATCGATATTTATGATTATGAAATATAGGCAAATGCTGTTCGTTTGATATTTTTCTGTGTGTGAATATTATTAGTTAATAACAAAGCGAATTATGCTTGGCGTAACCCACCGGCATAAATAAGTGTTTATTAATTTGCTGCGCTGGCCCGCAGGAGTTGGCGGGGCCGACTTACGTCGCGGGCTGTTCTTGCAGGTGTTCTTGTAGATGCTCCTGCATGCTCTCGCGCACCGTGGCTTCGACTTGCTCGGAGCAGTCGAGGGTGAGGACATGCTGAGCGAGGGCGCGGGCGGCGGTAGCAGTTGCGCTGCGCAGGACACGCTTGACCAGTGGCAGCGACGCCGCGTTCATCGACAGGTTATCCAACTGCAGCCCCAGCAGCACCATGGCAAACAGTGGCTCGCCAGCCATTTCGCCGCAGATACCGACGCTGCGACCGCAGGCATGACCAGCATCCACCGTCTGACGAATCATGCGCAGGACGGCGGGATGTAGCGGCTGATACAGGTAGCCCACGTGCTCGTTTAGGCGGTCCAGCGCTAGCGAGTACTGGATTAGGTCATTGGTGCCGATCGACAGAAAGTCAGCCTCTTTGGCCAGGTGGTCGGCGACCATCACCGCCGAGGGCATCTCGATCATGATGCCGACGGGGATTTCCTTGGCAAACGGGATTCCTTCGCGCGTCAGCTCGGCTTGGCACTCGGCCAGGACTTCTTTGGCCTCACGCAGCTCGACGACGCCGGAGATCATCGGGAACATCAGCCGCATGTTGCCGTGGATCGAGGCGCGCAGCAGGCCACGGAGCTGGGCTTTGAAGAACGCGCGCTCGCGCAAGCACAGGCGCAGTGAGCGCAGACCCAGCGCGGGATTGGGCTCGGCAGTCAGCTGGTGCAGACCGGGCATGCGACTGAGAAACGGCGCTACCTTGTCGACGCCCAGGTCGAAGGTGCGAAAGGTCACGGGGAATGGCGACATGCGGCGTAGCACCCCCCGCGCGTGCATAAAGTGCTCTTCTTCGCGGGGAAAGTCGTCGCGGTCGATGAACAAAAACTCGGTGCGGTAAAGGCCAATGCCTTCGGCGCCATAGTCCAGGGCCGAGGGCACTTCGTCGGGAAGCTCGATGTTAGCGAGCAGGCGGACTCGCACGTCGTCTCGCGTGACTGCCGGCTCGTTGCGGTCGCGGAGCAGTGCTTCGATGCGCGCGTGCTGGCTGCGTGCTTGCTGCTGATAGGCGGTGACTTGCTCGGGGCTTGGGTTGACGATGACCTCGCCACGATTGCCGTCGACGATAAGCAGGTCGCCTTGGCCGACGGCAGCGGTGATGTTTTCCAGACCCACCACCGCTGGAATCGAAAACGCCTGCGCCAGGATCGAGGTGTGCGAGGTGCGACCGCCCGCATCGGTGATGATGGCTGCGACGCTGCTGCGGTGCAGATGCACGGTATCAGCG
>JAGNNG010000049.1 GCA_017990795.1 Deltaproteobacteria bacterium | reverse complement strand
ATCAAGAAGTCCGAGGCCTTGCGAATACCGCGGCACAGGTTGTTCTCGATGTCGATGAGCGTCGGCTTGCCCGCGCCCGCCGCAATCGCCACGTGATCGATCCCCATCGCCCACGCATCTTCCAGCGTCAGCGTGCCGCCCAGGCGCACCCCGCCGTAGGTCTTTAGGTACGGATTGCGCGACAAGGTCAAGTACAGCAGCGTCAGGAAGTTTTTGTCCCAGCGCACGGTGATGCCGTACTCCGAGACGCCGCCAAAGCCTGCCAGCACGCGCTCATCAAGCTCGGTGGCCAGCTGCGACCACTCGCGGATCGGCTGCGGCGCTTGGCCATGTAGCAGGTCCCCGATCAGCGCCTTGGGCAGCGGCTCTAGCTTCAGGCCGTCAACCGCCACGACGCCGAAGCCCTCGCGCAGCAGGTGGTGCGCCAGCGTGTAGCCTGCAGGTCCCAGGCCGACGACCATGACATTTCGACCGGTATACGGCAGCGGATAAGGCCGCCGCACATTCAGCGGATTCCAGCGCGTCAGCAGGCCGTAGATCTCAAGCCCGTACGGCAGGTTCAGCACGTCGGTCAGCATCGAGGTCTCGATCTCGGGAATATTGACCGGCTCTTGCTTCTGATAAATGCAGCCCTTCATGCAGTCATTGCAGATGCGATGACCGGTGCCCGGACACATGGGGTTGTCCAGACACACCAGCGCCAGTCCCGCCAGCGAGTCGCCCTGCCGCCGCATCACATGCGCTTCCGAGATCTTCTCGTGCAGCGGGCAGCCAGCGACGGGAATACCCAGCGGATTTTGCTTCTGCGCGCCGGTCTTTTCAAACATGCCCTTGCTGCAGCTGTCTTTGCTGCGGTCGTGGCAGTAAATGCAGTAATCGACCTGATTGAGGATCTGGCGCGCGCTCATGCGGCGATCGGTCAGCTTGAAGCCGTCGCGGCTGCGCAGCTTGTGGTCGTGACCGACAAACAGCTCGGGCAGCTCTTTTTGCGGACGACGCAGCGGCACCAGGTTTTGGTGATCCAGCGTGTGCGGGTAGTGCAGCGACAGCCAGTGGTGTGCCGCCAGCTCCTCGCGGCGCGCCAGGACCCAATCGGCCAGCTGATCGGCATCGGCGCGAACCAGCTGAAACTTCGGGTCTTCCAGCGTCGACACTTGCTCTTTGACGCGCGCCTCTTGATCCAGCAGCGAGCACGCCACCTGGGCCACTGCCAGCTCGTCATTGTGCTGCTCTGCAGGCACGCCCAGCCGCGTCAGCAGCGCTGTGCCCTGTGCGATCGCAGTCGCCTTGTCTTCGTCCGTGGCCAGCTTGCGCTTGAGCGCCCGGCGCTTCACAAACTCGTCTTTGAAGCGAAAGATCGCCAGCTCGGTCTGGGTGGTGGCGCGAATCTGCGCGGTCCGCGGCTGAATCTGCGGAAACAGGCGCACCAAAAAGCGCGAGACCGATGGAGCCGTATCCACCAGCAGGTTCGACAGCGCGATCGGCTCTAGCTCGGCCCCGGCGCGGTAGGCCAGGTAGCGCTCGGCGACTGTGGGCTCAGCGGCCTGCAGGTCGACCAGCCACTCGTCGTACAGGCGACGCAGGCCGTAGGGAGAAAACAAGTCGGCAAAGCCAAAGCCTGCGATCCCAAGAACCGGCGGCTCAGCGACAGTGGAAGAAGAGGGCTTAGACGATTGAGAAGAACTTGGCTGAAACATTGCGATTTTTCGGAAGGTCCTAAAGGTGTAGGTCTGTGCTGTCCCCAGTAACAGCGGCGACAGCGGCGATGATGACTAAGGAATTACTTCTTGGCACGCGGGCCCCGGGCCGTAGCGGCACCGGCACCTTGGCGAGTGATGTTGATGCGCTTTATCACGATCGCGACTTTGGGCATATCGCGCGCAGTAAACTCAACGTGCGTAACCTGCTCAATCAGCGCCTGGTCCTGACAGAGCCCGAAGATGGTGTGCCGCCCATCTAACCAGGGCAGCTCCTTTTCGGTGATCACAAACTGCGAGCCGCTGGTCCCCGGACCGCGGTTGGCCCAGGCCAGGACGCCGGGTCGGTCAAAGCGCAGCTCGGGACGCAGCTCGTCGGGGATGGCAAAGCCGGGCTCACCGCCACCCGCCATACCACTGCAGCTGGCGTCACCGGTACACAGCGGGTCACCGGCCTGTAGCAGCTGCCCGGCGATCACGCGATGGACCAGGTTGTTTTCATACAGCGGCCGCTGCACCCACTTCTGCGAGCGTGGCTCTTTCCATGGACGCACGCCCCGCGCCAGCCCCACAAACTGCGCCACCGCCAGCGGCGCTTTGTCGGAAAACAGCTGACAGTGAATCGTACCCAGCGGCTTGCTATCGCTGAAAAGCTCAAGCTCGGCCTGTAGCGGACCGGTGCCGGGCAAGCCTGCGGTCGCTTGCTCTAGCGACATGGGCGTCGTCATGGCCGGGACCTCAGCCACCGGTAACGGCCTGGCTACCACCGGCAGCTTGGGCTTGGCGACAGCCGGCGCGACCCCCATTCCCAGGGACAGCAGCGACAAGGCCAAAGTCCCCAGCGGCTGCGTCCAGGTGCCAGAGCGCCTTCGCGCGGATACGCCGTCTACCTTCAAAGGCGGGTTCATGCCATCCCCCTGCATGCTACTTCACACCCTGAAACTCGGCTTTGGCACCGACGCCAAGGCCATGCAGCTTGGCCGCGCCGCCCCGGACTTCGACCACAAACTGCGCCGGAGCATCTGGACCCCGGCTGGTCTCATCCAGCGGCACTGTGTTCTCTTCAATGCCCACGACATTGCGCTGCGCGTCCAAAAACACCATGTCCAGCGGGATATAGGTGTTGCGCATCCAGAACCGACGGATATCGCTGGCAGGAAAGATAAACAGCATGCCGTCGTCAGCGGCCAGCTCGCGGCGAAACATCAGGCCCCGCGACAGCTCCTCGGCGGTACGCGCCACCTCGACATGGACGCGCCAGGCAGCAGCGCCTGAGCTGGGCTGAAACACCACGGCTGGACTGTCCGCCTTGGCACCGGCCACCGGTACGCTCGCAGGCGGACGACTGCACGCCGCAACGCCTAGCGCTCCGACGACCGCAAGTGCAACTACCAGCCGGCGACTGGTTACGACCGCCTTCCTGAAAACAAGCGCTTGAGGAGTCATGCGCGACTACTTGCCACCGCTGGCGCTAGGCGCGGTCCCAGGCGAGACAGGTACCGTCGGTGCAGGAACAGCAGAGGCAGGCTTGGCGACCGCTGCCGTGCCACCGGTGGCGCTAGCCTTGGTCGCGCGCAGGGCGGCTCGCACCAGCTGCTTGGCTTTTAGCGGCTCGCTCTGGGGATCGATGCCGCCCGCTACTTGCTCACGCATTAGATCGGCCAGATAGGCGATGCGGATCTGCGCCACATCTGGGCAGCGCGGCCCCGACTTCTCGCAGGCGGACAGGCCGGCTTCGGCTTGCTTTAGCGCCAGCTCGGGCCGCAGCATCGTGGCATACGCGTAGGCCAGCACCTGATGGACCTGGTAGTCGCCGCGCTGCAAAAACGGCTCCAGCGTCGCCACGGCCCAGCCCGGCTGCTCGACCCGCAGGTAGGCCCGCGCCAGCTCCACAGCGGCCCCGACATCCGCGGGAGAGCGATAAAGCGCATCCTCTAGTACGGCCAGTCGATCCAGGTCGGTCTTGTCCCCCGAAATGGCCGGCTGCACCACCACACTGGGCTGCGGCAGCAGCACCAACAACGCCACAATGAGGATGGCAAACAGGTCGATTAGTCTCGTCACACGCGCCTCGCTTGCTCGCACTTTAGCGTCCACCCGACGTACGAGTCAAACCCCTTGGCAGGACGCGACAAGGAACGACAAAACCGCCCCTCCGAGGCTGAAAACGCGACCTCGCTCGTTTTAACTGCGCAAGACCGTGCCAGGCTGCTGCGATCGGTTGTTTGGGCTGCGCAGGTCTGGGCACAGACCAGCTGCCGCCAGCGCGCGCGGCACTGTGGCAAAATTCCCCGCCTATGTTGCGCATTTCCCCGGATCTACGAAAGCTACAGACCCCCCGCTCACCCCGTGCGCGGCGGCCTGCCGTCAGAACTTCAAGGCTTTTGCGGGCTTTCGTACATTTTTGGATAACTGGATGCGCTGGCACCGCACGTGCTTGTACTATGGCCGAGAACTGCGAACACCCCCGCTCGGCCAGAGCCGGGCAATCACAATCACTGGAGGTCAAAGGCAATGTCCCTACTGAAAACCCTGGCAGATGCATTCCACGAAGGTGGCTGGCCGATGTGGCCAATCCTACTCCTCATGATCATTGCTTGGGGTATCGCCATCGAGCGCGTCATCCTCATCAAGAAGGCTGGCATCGATAAGGAGAAGCTCCTGTCGCTGCTCAAGAGCCAGATCATGGCCGGCAACATCCAGGGCGCGGTCAAGGTCTGCAGCGGCAACCCCACCCCCGTTACCCGCATCATTCAGCAGGGCCTGACCAAGTTCAACCGTCCCGACGCCGAAGTTCAGGCCGCGATGGATGAGCAAGCCCTCAAAGAGATCCCGAAGCTGGAAGCCCGCACTGGCTACCTGGCCATGCTTGGCAACATCGCCACCCTGGTCGGTCTGCTCGGCACCATCCTGGGCCTTATCCACTCGTTCGCAGGCGTCGCCGGTGTTGATCCGTCGATGAAGGCAACGCTGCTCGCCAAGGGCATCTCGGAAGCCATGAACTGCACCGCGTTCGGCCTCATCTGCGCCATCCCGGCGCTGCTGTGGTTCGCGATCCTGAACGGCATGACCCAGCACACGATCGACGACATCAACGAAGTCTCGGTTCAGGTTGTCAACCTGGTCGTTGGTCACCGCAATGCCATGAAGGCCTCCAACCAAGGCTAGCTCATCCCTTGCTGAGGCCTACGCCCCGTGCAGGCTTCGCGAGGCGTTTACCGAAAGCACTATGAAGGAGTGAACCCATGGGCGGCGCAGCACCAACGCCTTCAGGCAAAGGCGGCAAAAAGCCGCTGGATGCCGCAGTCAATCTGGTCCCGTTTATCGACTTGCTGTCGTGCTGTTTGGCATTCCTTCTGATCACCGCCGTGTGGACCCAGCTGGCCCGCATGGACGTGACCCAGAAAAGCAAAGCACCGGCTGGCGCGGTCGACGAGCCACCAACACCAACGGTCACCTTGACGTTGTTTGTAAACAAGGACAACACCTTCACGTTCACCAAGTCGACCGGTGAGAGCCAGTCGATCGACGCAGCGGGCGAAGACTACAACTACGCCAAGCTCGGCGAGGTGATGGCGCAAGCCAAGAAGGATCACGCGGACAAGGAAGACATCACCATCAAGTCGGACGACAGCGTCATTTACAACAAAGTCGTCAAGACCATGGATGTCGTGATCTCTTCCAAGTTCCCCAACGTCTCGCTCTCAGACAAGGGCGCAGGAGGCTGATTTATGTCCATCCAGGCAATTGATCGCCCGGGCTTAATGAAGCCGCCGGCGCCTCGGCTCCGCAAGTTCATCCCGCTGAAGTTCGTGACCAAGCACGGCGCAGGGAAGAAGTCGGGCTACGCAGAGCTGAACCTAACCTCGATGGTCGACATGCTCACCATCCTGGTCGTGTTCTTGCTTCAGACCTTCTCGGCCTCAGGCGAGCTGCTGACTGTTTCCAAAAACATTCAGCTGCCCGAAGCAGTGAACTTTAAGGACCTTGAGCAGGCACCGATCATCGCAATCTCTCGCGATGCAGTGACGCTGAACGGCGATCCCAAAGCCGACTCCGCCGAGCTAAATCGCGAGAACACGGTGGACTGGAAAATTCCCGGTCTGCACGATGACTTGGTGGTGCTCAAGAACAACTTCAAGCTCTTGCACCCAAACCCCGAGGATTTTAAGGGCCTTGTGATTGTCCAAGCCGACAAGAACATCGACTTTAAGATCATCAAGAAGGTCATGTACTCGTGCGCGGTGGCTGGTTACAGCAACGTCAACTTTGCCGTTCAAGGCAAAGGCGGCGGCGGCGGTAAGTAAGCCTTCGAAATTCTCGCACCGCTTTTCACGCTTCACTCCGACGGTAGCTGGCTTTACTCCAGGTGCCGTCGGAACCTCTCCCCTCCCCGTCTCACCTTGCCTCTTTCCTTGGCCCCTCGCGGTTGTATAGAATTGCTGTCAATCGAAAAGCTGCACATCACCACCAATAAAGGGGCCCGCGGCCCCCGGAGATGAATATGGGTAAACTCGGTAGCATCAAGTCGGCACGTTCGCTCTCTTTAGGACTGTCACTGTCGCTAGGACTAGCGTTCCTGTCGGGGTGCCCCGAGGACCCGGATGATGCCAAGACCTGGGTGAAGAAGCTGGATGACGTGCGCGAGCAGCGCGAGGCCCTGCGCCAGCTTGCCCGCCTCAAGGACGAGTCGGCAGTAGGACCACTTACGGCGCTGTTTAAGCGCAGCAAAGATCCAGAGCACCTGCGAGTCATCACCAAGCTGCGCTCGGATCAAGCCGTCGAGCTCTTTGTTGAGCAGCTGGACTACTCCGAAGAGAGCTATGACAACGCTGCCGTCGCTGCTACCGGACTTTTTGAGATCGCCACCCGCGACGACAAGGGCAAAGAAGCCGCCAAGCGATCGGTTGAGGCGCTGATCAAGGCGGTCGGCAAGAAGCTGTCGGTCAAGACCCGCGCCAACGTCGTCAAAGTGGAAGCGATGAAGACCCTGACGGCGCTGCGTGATCCACGTGCGGTGCCCGTGCTCAATACCGTGCTGACGACCAGCGCGGATGAGCAAGACTTCTTCCTGAACAAGCAAGCCGCCAAGCACCTGGCCGAGTTTGCTGATCCTCGCTCGGTGGATGCGCTGGTGCGCGGGCTGTGGATCACCGGGCGTGGCAGCGATATCTTCCAGGACTGTCGCTACGGCTTAACCAAGATCGGCGAGCCCGCTGTCGACAAGCTGGTCGAGACGCTGCAGCGCAAAAACCTGGAAGTGGAGGAAGACGCCAAGAAGTACGAGTTCCTCCCCGGCATCGTCGCGCAGAAGGCCGCCATCCTGCTTGGCGACCTACGGAGCAAGAAGGCGCTGCCCGCACTCCAAGCCGAGCTAGCCAAGAAGGACGAAGGACTGACCGCTGGCGTCTCTGGGCACCAGTCGGTACTGCAGGCCATTGGCTTTATCGGTGACCCGGCTTCGAGCAAGCTCCTGATCGGCATCCTGGCCGATGGCAAGCGCCCGCCTAAGCACCGCGCGGCGGCGGCAGAAGCCCTGAACCTGCTGGGGGCCATGGATGCCCTGCCCGCGATGCTGGCAGCAGCCAAGACGACCTACATCTCCCAAAAGGGCGAGCAGAAAGAGATCGACCAAGAGAAAGCCACCTTGGCGATGCAGGGCGTGACCCAGTTCTCGCGCCTGACCGACAAGGACGAGAGCGCGCAGCTTGAGCCGCTGGTCAAAGCCACGCCAAAAGAGTTTGCCGACATCGCCGAGGTCTTTACCAACGCCATCGAGCGTATGAAGGTCGCTGGCGAGTGCAAAAAGGACATCGCCTGTTACGGCAAGATCCTCGGCGAGGCCAAGAGCGCACGTGCTGAGCGCGCCGCCTTCTCGCTGGGCCGGCTTGGTCACGATGCCGTGCCGATGCTGGTCAAGCAGGTCGGTCACAAAGACACCGCCGCCCGTAGCGCCGTGATGTACGCCCTCACCCGCGTCGCAACCAAGGCTGATACTGAAGTCTTAAAGGCCATCGACGCGCAGATTGAGCAAGACCGCAGCCGCGATAAGCAGGGCATGGCTCTCGCCGAGGAAATGCGAGTCTCCCGCGCGATCATCGCCAACCGCTAAGTCGGACTAGGGCATAGCAAGCCAAGTAACAAAACCCAGTCAGAACACCGAGGCCGCACTCTCCTCCCGAGGGTGCGGCCTTTTCATTTTGTCCTTAGCACACCGCGCTGCGCGCCCTGCTGCCCCATCTCGCCTCCCGTCCAGACCACACAAACCTGCATGCGCAAGGTTTACAAGGTCCTGAAAATGTTTGGCTAACAAACGGAATTTTCTAAAGGCAAACGTGCTAAGATGTCCTCGTGCTATCGCGTACCTTCACGCTGGGGCGGTATACCTGCGTCGAGCGCATCGGTCAGAGCCCGCTCGGTGAGCAGTGGCGGGCCAAGCGCTTCGGACTCTCGGGACTGGAACGTCAGGCCATCGTCCTGAAGTTCCACAGTCAGCTGGTCCCCAATGCCCCGGCGGTGACCAAACTACAGACGCTGCTAAAAGCCATCGCCGAGGTTGAGCACGACGGGCTACTTCGGCTGCTCGAGCACGGCGCACAAGGCAGCGACCAGTTTGCGGCCTTTGAGTTTGTTGGCTACGCCGATCTACGCAAAGTAAAAGCGGGTCTCGACCTAACCAGCAGCAGTGGCTCGTCTCCGGCGCTACTACCGTCGCTGGTTGTCTACGTGGGACTGCAGCTGTGCGGTGCGCTGCGGCGCGGTCACGAGAAAGGTCTATTTCACGGCCTAGTCTCGCCTGAGTCGGTGTGGATTGACGCCCAAGGCGGTCTGCACCTAGCCAACCTGGGACTGTCGGCGCTACTGCCGCCCGCTGCGTATGCCACAGACCCAGCAGTGAAGGCCCTGTCCCCTTACTTGGCTCCTGAGCTCGAAAATACCAAGCCCTCTGCTAGCAGCGATCTGTATTCCTTGGGCATGGTGCTGCAAGAGCTCTTGGGTAGCAGCGCGGGTCGCCCCAGTGCGCCTGAGGCTGCGCCGCTTCTAGCTGCGTTGGCTCCGATTCTGAGCAAAGCCACCAGCAAGTCCCCGCTTGAACGATATCGCACCGCTGCAGAGCTTGAGACGGCCCTCGACGGCATCCAGCTGCCCATGCAGGGTGCCGTCCGCAGCGCACTATCGCAGATCGGTCAGCAGTTCGAGATGCTAGGCGACTCGGTCCCGCAGCCCGTCGTGATCAGCGAGCGCAGTAGTGCCGAGCCGCTACCGCCACCACCGACGGGGCGCATCGTGGGCCTAAAGCCAGGTCTATCGGGAGCGATCCTGACCGGCAAGC
>JAGNNG010000048.1 GCA_017990795.1 Deltaproteobacteria bacterium | reverse complement strand
CCGGTGCGCCACTCACCACGAAAGCAGCCGCTTGTGGTCAGCGTCACCAGACCCAGCCCAAGCACAGCCGGACGCAGCAGCCCCAGGTGCGAAGTATGCGAGCGAGCAGCGGCGCAGTCAGCTTGCCGCCTGTCGCTTCGCAAAGTCGCCCGTTGCCGCGCTGTGTAGGTTCGTCGCGGCGCGTGGCGAAAGATCATCTACTTCTTTCCTCCGGGGGCTCCTGTCGTCGTTTGGGTCTTGGCCGGCTGCTTGGACACCGGCTTTGGCGTTACAGCCGGCTTTGGCGTCGTCGGCATCGGTGCCATCGGCAGTGTCTCTAGCGTCGGAGATGCCCCCGCTTCCGGCGCTGGACCCTGCATCGAGGTCGGGCTTGGTCCAGGTCCTGCTGTCGCAGCAGTCCCCGCTTCGCCCGATGGAGCCACCTTGAGGATAGTAAATTCCACGCGACGGTTCAACGCCATCGCCCCTTCGTTGGTCCCCTGCTCTGGCATCAGCTGCATGGTCTTGCCAAAGCCCTTGGCCTCAAGCCGCGCCGGATCAATGCCGCGCAGAATCAAGGCCTGACGCACCGAGTTTACGCGCCGCTGCGACAGCTCCAGGTTGTACTCATCCGAAGCGCGCGAGTCGGTATGCCCGTCGATGCGAATCAGCAACAGCTCTTTGTGCGCGGCGATAAACTGCGCCACTTCTTCCAGCAGCCCACGCGACTCGGGCAGGATCTCAGCCTGGTCGGTCGCAAACTGGACCCGCTCCATGATCTTGATCTGGGTATCGTTTCTAAAGACGCGCGGACAGCCGTTGTAGGCTTTCATGCCCGGCAGATCCGGACACTCGTCGACGCGGTCGAGGATGCCGTCCTTATCCGTGTCTAGCTCTGGGCAGCCGTGGTTTTCGACGGGGCCTTTGACCAGCGGACAATGGTCGGTCTCGCCGATAAGGCCGTCACCGTCGGGATCATCGGGTGGCCGCTTAAAGTTCTCGATGGCTTCGTACTCGCGGGTCTTGCCCGGAACCCAAACGGCGGCCAAAAAGTAACGGAACGACGGCACCGCAAAGCCACAGTCAGCCCCGAAGTTAAAGCCGGTGGTAAAGGTCACGCCGATGTTGCTGTACAAGCGCAAGCCGAGCATCGCCTCGGCGGGAATCTGGCGAATGCTGTCCGGGATCTTGGTCAGCGGGACGTTGAAGTACACGCCGCCCAGCATCGTCAGGCCCCAGCGCCGCACCAGCGGCATCTCGGCACCACCCGCGCCTGTGAACGTCGGACCGAGCTTTACATCGAAAAACTCGCTCGTGGGTCTGATGTTCATTCCCGCCTGCAGCGAGATCAGCGCCCCCATGCCAAAGCGATAGTCGGTCACCAGCGTCGGGTTGACCGTCCAGGTTCCGTCGGAAGCAAACGCCTCCTGCACACCCGTCGGGGCATTAACGCGCGTCATCAGCGCCACGCCAAAGCCACTGGCGTAGGACTGCCGTCGCACAAACGGCAGCTTGCCAATCAGAGACAAGTCTCCGATCACCGTCGAGCGCACCTCACCCTCGGTACCCAGCGGCTCCAGGTTGCCCGAGGACTGGTACAAAATCACCGGCAACACGACGCCGAGCTCAAACCAGCCGCCCAGACCCATCGCTCCCATCAGGTCGAGCTGAAAGCGATTTTTCACTACGTCCAGCGAGCGATTACCGTCGCTGTTTAGCAAAACCAGTGGGTCAAGCGCAAAGCTGAAGTACGCGCCCAGCGCGCCGGACAGATGTGCCAGCGGCTGCGACTGCGGCACAATCACCAGGTCTCGTGGGCCTGGCGTCGGACGAAAGTTCTGCACATCAAAGCGCGTCTGCTGCGCCCGCGCGCTTGGTTCCGTCGCCCACAGCCCCGCCAGCGCCACCGCTGACCCGAGCACCATCCGTAATGTCGACTTGTGCATGGCTAGCCCTTTAGCCCAGCGCTACGTCGTCTGCGCAAGAGTGTGCCCATCAGCAGCATCGCCGCCGCCAGTCCCCACAGACCACCTCGGTTGGCAGACGGCACAATCGGATCTTCGGTGCTACCCGCGGTTGAGGTGCTACAGCACAACGCCCCGCCATGTGCCGTCAATCCGGGCTTGCAGCGCCCAGGCAAGCACTGCCCAGTATCTTTGGAGCAGCACTGGTTGCCCTGGCAGTCGGTGCTGTCACCACAGTTGTTGGTGCAAGCGCCGTCGACGCAGATGCCACACGGACACTGCGCCGAGGTCAGACACTCGACACAGCGGGTGCCGTCGCAGACCTTGCCCGCTTCGCAGGGAGTATCGCAGCTCTTTGTACACTCGCGGGTCGCCGGGTCACACTTGCCACCTTCGCCGCACTGCGCGTCGGTGAGGCAACGTACGCAGCTGGCGGTCTCGGCCTGACCATCGGGAGTGGTGCAAAACGGCTTGCTCGTGGTCGAGCGCGTCACCGTCATACCGTCGCTTCCGACGTTAAAGTCGATGCCGCAGCTGCGACAGCTGGGGCCACAGTGACGGTCGTGTGTACAAGGAACGCAGTCGCCACTTCGACAGTACGTGCCCGGCTTGCAGTCGACGTCGAAACGGCACTGCACACAGACCTCGCCGTTAAGACAGTAGGGCCGCGGACCCTTGGCATCGTTTTTACTGACCGCTGGGCAGCTCACGCAGTCTTTGCCGCAGCGCTCGTCGGTGTTGCAGTCGGGAATCTTGTCGGCGCAGCGACCATTGATGAGGTCGCACTTACGCCCCCCGCAGTCGCTGTCGGTGCGGCACTCTGAGCAGTTGCGTGCCGACGGACGTGCGGGGTCGGTCGCCACACACTTGTCAAACGGCGGGCAGCAGTTGCAAGGGTCAATGCAGGTGCCGTTGGCGCACTTTTGGCCGGTCTTGCACTCGGTGTCGTCGCGACACTCCACGCAGGTGTAGTCGTTGGGATTGGGAGAGCTCGGGTTGCGCGCGCAGTACGGCTTGGGCGAGCTGCAGATCTCGCAGCTGTTGCCGCAGAACTGGTCCCCGACGCAGGGCGAGCACACAGCGGCCTCATTACAAAACATCCCCGTCGGACAGATGTTCGTGGGCTGACCGGGCTGGTTGGCATACATCCGCGGACACTGCTGACACCGCTCAGCCTGCCCATCGAACGGCAGCGACCCAGAGCTGGTCTGAAAAAACTGCGCAGGCTGCGTGTACGCCAAGTTGAACCGCTGAGCAAGTAGCGACAGTGTATCCGCTTGAACACCCTCATCGATATCTACAAAGCCAGGGTCAGATGCTAGCACAACAAATTCCAATACAGATGACACTTGATACTGTGCGTGTACTATTTCAATTGGATATAAACCCGCTTTAGGAAACTTCACACTATTGGTGACGCGATATCGGCTAAATCCTATTTCCGCCGCTCGGCTGATTACTAAATATTCATTAAAGCTATCTTTGTCTTTTTTCGAAAATATCGTTACTGCGACGGCATCATCTGCCGAGAAGCCAAAATGCACGGAGGAGTTTATCCATTCCGGCGGAACATTAATAAACCCACGATAACGCGTCCCAAAACCACCATTAAGCATTCCTGTTGCTTTCGGGAATGGACAGCCATTGCGCACGGAACAGCCTGGCGTATTGACATAATCGCCTTCGCTGGTAGTGCCAACGACATCAACATTGTTCGTTAAGTCAAATGGCGTCTGCAACGTGCCATAGTCGACCATGCCAGCGCCCAGGCCACCGGTTAGGCCGTCCATAAAGGCATTCATGGCGTCGGGAAACTCGGTACGACCGGTGTTTGGAAAGCCCGCATTTCGCTGCGGAAAAACCACCAGCGGCATCGTCGTCGGACGAAACGCTCCGCACAGACCCGCGCCCTTGAGTGCCACCCCTTGCTTGTCCTTCGGATTGGGCGCTACCGGCTCGCCAGTAACCACGACCGGCTTTAGCAGTTGCGGCGCAGCCTCTGCTTTGCCCTGCCACAGACCCCACATCAGCAGCACACACAGCGTCGACAGACACAGCCGAGGCAGACCTAGACCAGCGAAGGAAGAGCTACGGCTGTGTGATGAGACACAATGGATATTCACGGCAGACCTGTCGCTAAGGAGAAAGTGGGAATCTACAAAAACCATAGCAGTGCAGGCTTCATCGGGTCAATCAGCGTAGCCACCCGCAGCAGTCGCTGAGCCCTGAAAGTTTCGTGGCTTAGCTGCTGGCCTGGTCGGCGACTCGCCAAAAGCCACGGATCACCACGCAGCTAGCACGGTGACGTACGTGCCCGCAGCACTGGCGGCATTGCGGCTGACCGTCGTGGCTAATTTTGCTGGATGCGAAACAGCTGCTGTCCAAGCAGCAGGTAGGTCCCCGCTGGCACCACTCGCTCACCGGCGATGCGCAGGTAGGTACCGTTGGAGCTTGCCAGATCCTGCAGATATACCAGCCCGGCTCGATAGCTGAGCCGTGCATGAGTGCCCGAGACGTAGCCATCCTCCGAGAAGAGAATGTCGCCGCGCTCACGCCCCAACACCACTGCGTCCCCGAGTAGCGGGAAGCAGCTGCCTTCTTGCAGCGTCCCGTCGGGAGAACGCCCAATAATCAGCGCCAGTCGCCCCCAGTAGCTAGGGTTTGGCGAGCCCATGATCTCGGTGCCATCTTCCTGAAGCTGCGGCGGAGCGACCGGGTCAAGGCGTAGCAGCTCTTGACCCACGCGAAAGATCGCCCCGAATGGCAGTAGCTCTTCCTCGCTGATCTTTAAAAACACGCCGTTGAGGCTGCCCGCATCGCGGACCACAAACTGGCCTTCGTTGCGGCCTTTGCCGATCTCGATCCGGACATGGACTGGCGATAGGTAGCTGTCGGCGTCAAACAGCGGCCCCGAGCCTCGGCCCAGCAGGTTCACGCCGTCCTGAAGCGGATGCGAGCCACCATCACTGCCATCGGGTCGTACCAAGACCAAGCGACCGCGCACCGCCGCGCTCAAGGGGCGCTGGACCTCGGCAGCGAGCGACGCGCCGCAGTCCTGGCAGTAGCGATAGCTGGGCTGATTTTCCTTGCCACAGTTTCTGCAGATAAGCACGCCGTTCTCTCCGTGTAGACCAAAGCCGGTCTGCGACTTGGCTAATGTGTCCCAGCCGTCCGCCTACATCTCGACGCGCAGCAGCTGCTGGCCCAGGAACACATGATCCCCAGCAAACAGCTGCATCAGCGTCGGTACTTTCTCGTAGGTTCCGTTCTTGCTGCCTAGATCAGTGATCTGAAAGCGCCGATCGTCTAGCGCCAGGATCTGCGCGTGGCGACCGGAAATAAATGGATCTTCAGGGAAGTTTACGTCGTTGCCCTCGCGGCCAATCACGACGGTGTCGCCGCGGGCGCGATAGACCAGCCCAACCTCGCCACCGACTAGCTGCTGCACCAGCGACAGCTTGGCCGAGCGATGCGGGGACGAGTAAAAGTACGTGCCCTCCGCGTCGGGAACTGGCACTTGCTCAGGCGGACAGGCATCTACGCGCAAGAGCTGCTCACCGATAAGCAGCTGCGTGCCGGTGGTCACCACCTTGGGCTTCTGCAAGCGGATGTACACGCCATTGCGCGAGCCATCGTCGCGTACGTACAGCTTTCCTTCGCGAAAAAAGAACGTCGCATGACGAGGCGACAGCAGCGGGTCCTCGGGAAACATGATCCCGCCCTCAAGCCGCCCCGAGACGTGATCGCCGTGCTCCAAGATCGGAAACGCTACTCCGTCTTGGCCCTCGCCCTTGATCAGCACCAGGCGGGCGCGGCTCTGCGTCGAGGCTGTCGGCCACAGCGGACGCTGCTCGGCACCTTCGACGCGGGTGCCACAAAAGCCGCAGAACCGATGCTGAGCAGGCACCTCATTGCTGCAGCTAGGACAAGTCCGAGGACCTGCCACTGCTGCTACTGCCACCGCTGCCTTGACCCCCAGCGGCGCACTGCACACCGGGCACACTGTGGCAGACAGGGGGCTCAGCGTGTCACAAGCGTCGCAGACCAGGCCAAGTGTCATAAGCTAGCAGCGTAAAAGAACGGCCTAGTTAGTCAAGAGGGCCGCCGGATAGCGGCACCTCTCGACGAGAACAAAATGAGCCCGCGCCCTTTTCCTGCAGCGCCACCCAGCACGCTTTTTTGCAGCAGCCTGTCTGTTAGTGGGGAACGAGACTACGCGGGCCTACCTATTTGCCGCGGTAGCTTGGGATTTACTTGCTGGAACTTGCGGGTGGCAGCTGGGAATCGCGCCGGCGTAGCACAGAGTGCTTCATCCCGTAGCTGCCGTAGACCACCAGGCCAATCACCAGCCAGCCGATGAAGCGGGCCCAGGTATGCAGCGGCAGGCCAGCCATCATCAGCAAGCAGAACAGCGCACCCAGCACCGGAATCACGGGCGAGCCGGGGGCCCGGAACGGACGCACCCGCTTGGGATCAATCACCCGCAGGGCCACTACTCCCAAGCACACCAGCACAAACGCGAACAGCGTCCCGATCGAGGTCAGCTCGCCCGCCTGATCGACATTCATTGTCGAGGCACATAGCGCCACAAAAATCCCGGTCAAGATCGTCGACCGATACGGCGTACGAAACTTAGGATGCACCTTGCTGATGGAAGCGGGGAGAAGGCCATCACGGCTCATCGCGAAAAACACCCGCGGCTGCCCCATCATCATCACCATCACGACGCTACCCAGGCCCGCCAAGGCGCCCACCGAGACCAGCTTGGCGCCCCACTCTACGCCGGCGCGGGTCAGAGCCAGCGCCACCGGTGCCGGATGCGACAGCTCGGTATACGGCACAATTCCCGTCAGCACCGCCGCCACCGCGATGTACAGCACCGTACAAACCGCCAGCGAGCCCAAGATGCCGATCGGCAGGTCGCGCTTTGGATTCTTCGACTCCTCAGACATCGTCGTGACCGCGTCAAAGCCGATGTACGCAAAGAACACCACGCCCGCGCCTTGAATCACGCCCCACTTGCCAAAGGGCATAAACGGCGTCCAGTTCACCGGCTGCACATGACTGACGCCCAGCGCCAAGAACGCCAGCACGACCAGCACCTTGACCACCACGATTAGGCTCGTGGCCCGCGCGCTCTCTTTGACACCGACGACCAGCATCCAGGTGATCGCGGCCACCAGCAGCACTGCGGGCAGGTTGACGATGCCGTGATGCACCACCGCTTCAGCCCCGGTGCCCGTCGTCCAGGTGGCAAAGTAGCCGTTGGCCAGCTCTTTGGGGATGTGAATGCCGACGCCGTGTAGCAGCTCGACCAAGTAGCCTGACCACGAGATCGCGACGGTGATAGCGCCAGCTGCGTACTCCAGGATCAGATCCCAGCCGATGATCCATGCGAACAGCTCGCCCAGCGTCGCGTACGAGTAGGTGTAAGCGCTGCCCGCAATCGGAATCATCGCCGCCATCTCGGCGTAGCACAGACCGGCAAAGGCGCAGCCGATAGCACCAACGACAAACGACAGCATGATCGCCGGACCGGCATGCTTGGCTGCGGCGGTGCCGGTGATGGCAAAAATACCAGCGCCGATGATCGCGCCGATGCCCAGCATCGTCAGGTCAAACGCGGATAGCGAGCGATGCAGCCGCTGCCCCCCCTCTTCGGTCCCATCTGCGTCCGCGACTACGTGGTCAACGGACTTTCGGCGAAACAGGTTCTGCATGAGCCATCCTCCTCACTGCAACCGAATCGCCCAGGATTCAAGAGGCAGCGGCAGCGTCGGTGATACGAAGCAATAGCTCACCATACAACGGCCCACTGTCAGCGCAAAGCACTGCTTTGGTCGTCTTTGCGCTGCCATCCGCTAGACCCGCGGAAGCAGCCAAGTCGCGCCCGCCTAACGCCAGGTCGTCCCCACTGCCAGCGCCATCAGCAGCAGGCACGTCACAATCAAGATCGCGGCCAGCGGATCGGGACGCAGGCGCGCCCGCAGAGCTGCTAGCTGGGCTTTTTCAGCCTCAGAGCCAGGGGAGCAAGCGGCCAGCTGCTGCCGCGCCTGCGCGAAATGACCGGCGTTCAGTTCCGCCTCTGCTTGCTGCAGCGCTGCCATCGGTTCGACGTGTCCTGCCATGTCCTTTAGGGATACGCCCCCGGCAAACCTACGGTCAACAAAACCCGAGCTGGGCAAGTAAAGTCTGCGCCATGAACGCTGTTACCCGGCTCCTCCGAAAAGCGCGCGCCACGGCCCAGCGGCCACTGGATGTCCTTGGTATTGGCGAGTGCTCTGCCGATCTGGTGCTGACGCTACCGACGGGAGTCTCGCTCTCGCAAGCGCTGCCGGACAAGCTGTCTGCGACCGAATTTTTGCAGCTGGGCGGGGGGCAGATTGCAACCGCGATGGTGGCAGCGCAGCGACTGGGACTGCGCACGGCCCTAAGCACCGCCGTTGGGGATGATGCCCGCAGCACGCAGTTGCTACAGGAGCTTGCAACGGAAGGCGTACAACTGACCGCCGTTCAGTTATGCGCGGGTCTGCCTAGTCGCACGGCTCTTTTGCTCGTGGATGCAACCGGTGACCGGCGCGTGCTGGAGTGGCGCGACCCCGGCCTAAACCTGCCTACGTCGCGGCTGACGCCCGACCTCATTGCCTCGGCGCGCGTGCTGCACGTGGACCTTACGTACCCAGAAGCGTCCCTACACGCAGCGGCGCTAGCCAAGCAGCTGGGTACGGTGATCTCGGTCGATTTGGATCAAGCGACTCCGGAGGCGGCGCAGCTACTGGCGCTGGCCGACCTGTGCGTGGTGTCAGAAGAGTTCCCCAAGCTACTGACGGGACAGCCCGACCCCGAGCAAGCCGCGCTACAGTTTGCCAAGGCATGCGGCGGTCTACCGGTGGTGACGCGAGGCGCTGCCGGCTGCATTGCGCTGCTGTCCACGCAGTCAACCACGAGCACCGCGCCAGAGCTCACAAAGCTGGTGGTGCCAGCACTGACTCCGCCGGTGCTGCTGGACACCACGGCGTGTGGCGACACTTTTCATGCAGCACTGATTGCCGCCCTATTGCAAGCAGCGACGGCAGAAGCAAGCGATCTAG
>JAGNNG010000047.1 GCA_017990795.1 Deltaproteobacteria bacterium | reverse complement strand
CCTGGGGGCACTTGATGAAAGTGGTAGCTTAACGGCTCTGGGATCCAGACTTGCGACGCTACCGCTACATCCGCGGCTGGGTCGGCTGCTGCTGGCCGGACAAGAGCAAGGCGTAACCGATGACGCAGCGACGATTGCGGCCCTGCTCTCTGAGCGCGAAATCCGGCTGGCTCTCCGTGGGGCCAACCTCCGCGGCAGCGACGTCCTACCAAGTACCGGCATCGCGACCGAGCCGTCAGACTTGCTACATCTAATGGATCTGTTTGCCGTGGCGCAGTCCGCACGATTCGCACGCGCCAGCCTGCAGCGCGAGGGCCTCGACCCAGACGCAGTTTTAGCCGTCGAACGAGCCCGTAAGCAGCTACTTCGGCTAACCGGTCGCGACGGACGCAAGCCCACAAGCCCACAGCTGCATCAGCAGGCGCTATTAAAAAGCATCCTGCTGGCGTATCCGGACCGGGTCGCACGTCGGCGCTCCAAAACAAATGGCAGTGAGTTTGTACTGGCCGGTGGTGGCACCGCACAGCTGTCGCCAAGCAGCGTCGTGCGTGACGCCGAGCTGGTGGTCCTAGTTGACATTGAGCAGCGCAGCGGCGGCCACATTCCCGGAAAGCCTGCTGCGCAGCGTCCCCAAGCTCGGTTGGCCAGCGCGGTCGAAGCAGACTGGCTGCTGGATCTTCCAGACCAGCTGATTCATGAAACCGTCGAACCTAGCTGGAACGCTGCGGCAACCCGCGTCGAAGTGCTGCGCTGCATGAAATATGACCAGCTGGTCTTGGACGAGTCGCGTCAGCTTGGCGATGGCACGGATGCGGCACAACAAGCCCTGCTGATAGCCCAAGTCAAGGCCGCCGACTTAAAGCCATTCCGCGACGGTGAAGACTATCCAAGATTGGTGGCGAAGCTGGCATTCGTGCAGCAGCACTGTCCAGAGCAGGGCCTAGCTCCGCCCACGCCTCAGCAGCTGGAGGCCGCGCTCGCATCGCTGTGCCAAGGCCAGTTTAGCTTCGCGGGTCTAGCAGACCTTTCGATTGTCGAGGCGGTCCTGCAACAGCAGAGCGGACAAGGCAGTACTCGATCCACTGCCATGACTTCGCTGCAGCTGCTAAATCGGCTGTGTCCGGATCACCTGGTGCTGTCCAAAGGACGTCGCGTCAAGGTGAACTATGTTCCGGGACAGGCGCCCTGGGTCGAGTCCAGGTTGCAGGACTTCTTGGGAATGCACGAAAGCCCGACGGTGGCCGCAGGCAGAGTGGCTGTGGTTTTACACCTGCTGGCTCCGAACCAGCGCGCGGTGCAGGTCACCACCGACTTGAGTGGGTTTTGGACCCGACATTATCCGGGGATCAGGAAAGAGCTAATGCGAAGATACCCTCGGCATGCGTGGCCAGAGAATCCACATCATGCCGAGTAAGGTCAGACGGCTAGGTGCCTAGGACTTAAAGCCCTGGCACCTACGGGCTTACTTTTGACGAATGTGGAAGTGCTGCTCTGCAACCGGGTAGCCAGCCTTGGTGAACTCCTCGACGATGGCTTGGTTGGCGGCAAAGTAGACGTCCCAGTAGTGGTTGTTGTGGCAGAACGGGCGCACGGCCAGCACTGGGCCAGCGGCGGTGAAGGTTAGGATTTCTACCGACGGCGCAGGGTCTGCAACAACGTTCGGAATCTGGGTCAAGCGCGCCTGCAAGCGACGGCACGCTTCCTGCGGATTCACACCGTGCGCTAGCTGAGCAGTCAGCTCAACGCGACGGAAGGGATTGGTGGTGTAGTTGCTGATGGTATCGCTGAAGATCTTGTTGTTGCCGATAAAGGTGCGGATGTTGTCTGGGGTATCAAGCGAGGTCACGAACAAGCCAATCTCGTGAACTACGCCGGTGATGCCGTTCACAGTGATCATGTCGCCGACCTTGAACGGACGCAGCACGATCATGAAGACACCAGCGGCAAAGTTAGATAGCAAGCCGGACCATGCCATACCGATGGCGACGCCCGCTGCAGCCAGAATGCCCGCAAACGACGCGGTCTCAACGCCGAAGACACCGAGCAGGGCGATAAACAGCAAGAACTGCAGCAGCAGCCCAAGCACCGAGTCCAGGTATCGCTGCAGCGTGGGGTCTAGATGGCGCTTCTCACTGGCGCGTCGGACCACACCACGAATGGCAGAAATGACAATGCGCCCGACGATCCAAAGGGCTATGCCGCCTACAATCTTGCCGCCAATGTTGATGGCCATTGGCGCTGCACTATCAAGGACTTTGTGAAGCCACTGCTCGATCTCCATGGGTCTGCTCCTTCGCTGGGTGAGTATTTGGTTAGGCCGACTGTATTAGAGTCGGCCAGGCCACATCGGAGTACAAGTGGTTTTGTGCGCAGCCCACTAGCTTTTGCTGCAAGCAGCCGCTTGCCGCTATGGGATTAAAGCAAATTCAGCGACGATAACGGCAGAAACAACCCGATACAGACAAGTCGGTTGACGGGCTTTGTACGCGGCGCGTAGCATCTGGCCTGGAGGTTGCCGACTTGCTCCATAAACCACATCGTCCTCGTTTTGTCCGACTGAGCGCGGAACATTGCCGTGCCCTGCTCGGTGCTGGTGTTGAGCTTGAATCCTGGATGGTCATCAGTGGCGGTCGCTTTGTTGCCAAACAGCGCATTGCTATGGTTGGACAGAAAGGTCGCATCGATGGCGTAGCTGTCGTCGGTCCGCTAGTTGAAACCACAGAAGTTTCACTGGCCAGCCAAGACGAAGACCGCCTAGGGCTTGCAGGAAATCCCAGCCGCGGCGTCCTCCTCGTCGGTCCAGCCGGTGAAGCCAAAGTCGTCGCGCCCGAGTAAGCCATGGCCATTCGCATAAACCGCGTCTATACCAAAACCGGTGATGCCGGTGACACCGGCCTAGTCGGTGGCCATCGCGTTGGCAAAGATGACTTGCGAATCGAGTGTTACGGCACCGTCGATGAGCTAAACGCCACCATCGGCCTTGCGCGACTGCAGGCGACCCTGACCGAAGTGGCGGACTTAGACCAGATCCTGGCCCGCGTGCAGAATGAGCTCTTTAACTTGGGCTCTCAACTGGCGACGCGAATGCAGGATCTGAGGCCCACGCAGCCAGTCATCAAGCCTCACCACATCGAGCGGTTAGAGCACGATATCGACCGCTACAACGACGACCTGCCAGAGTTGCGCAGCTTCGTCCTGCCCGGAGGCGGTCCGCTGGGCGCGGCACTGCACTTGTCGCGCACCGTTTGTCGTCGTGCAGAACGGCTCGCGGTAGCACTCTCTCGACGAGATTCGGTTCCAGCCGAAGCCATCCAGTACTTGAATCGCCTCTCAGATGCACTGTTTGTGTGGGCGCGCCAAGCGGCAAAAGCCACTGCCCAACCAGAAGTCCTCTGGCAACCCGAAACCACCTAGGCTCCTGTGTCATCACAGCCTGACTCCATGACCGCTGCTACGGACGAAGTGCTGATGCGCAGCTACCAACAGGGCAACTTGCAGGCCCTTGAGACGCTCTTTGCGCGTCACGCTCGCGCGGTTTACACCTTTTTCCTCTATACAACCCTAAGTGGCACTGCTGCTGAGCGTCTCAGTCAGCTGGCCTGGCTGGAAGCGCACAAGCAGCGAGCCAGCTTTGACGGCTCACAATTCTTGCGCTGGCTGCTCACAATTTCGGCCCACGTGCGACGCGAGCATGAGCCCCCAGCAGCCAAAGAGCATGACAACAAGGCCTCGCCACCGTTGCCACCGTTCTTAGCCGATAACCAGCTTGATCGCGCACTAGCGGCGATGGCTGACAGCTATCGCGAGGTGATCGTGTTGCACCGTCTGCTGCAGTTGCCGTTTGACGACATCGCAGTGGTGCTCGGAGCAACTGAGGCTGCAGTGAAAAGCCGCGCGCAACAAGGATACGTACAGCTGGCCGAGGTTGCGCAAAAAGCAGTTCCGGTGTTGTCCGCCAACAACAGTCAGCCAAGGCCCATGCCATGACTACTGCAGCATCCCGAGCCCCGCTGTCCCGCTGTCCTGAAACCGAGAAGCTCATCGACTTAATCGGCCCTCTCGGAGCACTCCACACCACAACCAGCGCACAGGTGGAATCAACCTCGCCTGCTCATCAGCAGCTGCTTCAGCACTGCCAAGATTGTCCGCTCTGCAGCGTGACGCTAGAAAAAATGACCAGCGGCTACGGAGCGTTTCTGCCGTCGCAAACCGAAACACCCCAGCCGCTGCAGCTAGAACGAATCGCGCGCGGTATCTTGCCGCACATTGCCAAGGATTTAGCCAGCCCCAGTCGAGGACCAGTCTTTGTTCTGGTTGCACTGGTATTTGTACTAATGGCGGTAGCTACGTTCTACCTGAGCAGACAAGCGCTGTAGGTTTCACGCAGGCACGTCCGTCGAGCGCAGCGGAGTTCAACAGTTGCTGCTAAACGCGACTATTGCTAGCGTCGCAGGATATGAAAACGTTTCGCAAAAGCACGCACGGGCTGTCTAGATCCTTGTGTTCGTGCGCGCTCGTGACGGCGCTGCTGTTCTCCGGTTGTCCGCGCAGATTTGACCCCAGAGCCGACGAGATTCACTCTAGCAGCCCAGAGATTGAGAGTGAGTATCGCAGTGCCGAGCAGCTACTACGCCACGGTGAGCAGCAAGCCGCTGATGAAGCCTTGCAGCGCTTCCTAACCAAGTATTCCGTCACGGCAAAAGATGATCCGCTCATCCCGGTGGCGACCCTACTTTCAGCGCGCTGTGCCCGAGTACTAGGCCAGCCAGCGCGTGCTCGCGACTTGGCGCAGCCACTGCTACAAGGCACCGGCAACCACGCGCCCTGGATTATCGACCGAGCCAAGCTAGAGCTAGGTCTAGCGCAGTATCGACTCGGTGAGCTGACCCCGGCGCGCAACCTGCTAGCCTCGCTGGCTGATCAGATCGTCGATAGTGAAGACGCAACCGAGCTACACGCAACACTTGCAGACCTGTGGCTAAGAGAAAACAACCCCAGCCAAGCTGCTAGACAGCTGGAGCTGTTCTTTGCAGGCCAAGGCGTGTCCCCGCTGGAGCAGGCCTATGTCCGCGAGCAAGTCCAGCTGCTCCTGCCACGCTTACCCCTGCCCGAGCAGCAGCGTCTACGCCAGCGACTAGGACTTGGCGAGGCGGGACTGCGTACACAAACAGCGAGCCCACCAGACACGCGCTATCCACATGCCGTCGTGGGTCTGGTCCTGCCGCTGACTGGCAAGAGCGGCCCATATGGTGACCGGATTCTAAAAGGCGGACTTTGGGCGGCAGACCTTCTTAACAAGGCTCCAACCAGCAGCGCGGCGCCAGCTAACTCGGGTTTCCAGTCGCTAGCCACCATTGAACTCCTAGTCCGCAACAGCGTGGGTGCAGACATCGCCAGCGTCGTCAAGGAGCTAAGCAGTGCTGGAGTCACTGCGCTCATCGGCCCGCCAGCCCGCACCCCAGAAGCGACCCAGCTCGCTGAGCAGGCTGAGCGCCAAGGCATGGTCGTGCTAAGTCTCAGCCCAGCGGCTGGCAGCACGCCCGCAGCGCCAGCAGGTACCCGCACTTTTCAGCTGGTACGCAGCAATGCGGCCCGCGCCCAAGGTTTGGCACGAACCCTAATCCGCAGCGGCCTTCCCACGGTTGCCATCGTGGCGCCGACCACGGCCTACGGGCAAGCGATGACCAAAGCATTTACCGAGGTCCTCGCAGGCTCTCAGGTGCGGATCATCAGTCAGCAGACCTTTGACGACGGGGCTCAGACATTCACAGGCCTCTCAGCAGAGCTATTGGCCAAGCAGCCTGCAGCCCTGTTTGTGCCTGCCGCCGCCAATCAGCTAGAGCTTATTGCCTCCCAGCTGGCAGCCTCCGGCGTCTTGCCCATTTACAAAGTCAGTCGCGGCACCGCAGACAAGCCCGGCCTCGCGAATCCGCCGGTCAAGCTGCTGCTGGCCAGCGCAGAAGGCATGGGCTCTCGCCTGCTCAAGAACGCCGGGCGTTACTTGCAAGGTGCAGTGCTCGCCCCCTTGTCCGCAGGAGGTTTGCAGCTAAGCGCCAACGACCAAGCCGCCATTCAAGCCGGACCCTGGGCGGCGCGCTGGGAAGACTATGCCGCGCAGGTCGGTGCCGAAGTTGGAGTCTTGGATGCACTTGGCTTTGAAGCGGTGCGACTCGTGCAGACCGCATGCGGGCAAGTCCAGTCCTCCGGAGCTGGCAACACCTGCACCAGCCAACAGCTGGCCAGCAAGCTGCAGACCCTGCGCGTCGAAGGAAGCACCGGACCGATTGCCTTTGATGCGCAAGGACAACGCACTGGCGAGCCGCTGCTGCTTCAAGTAGACGGCAACGTCCTGCGCCCGCTCCGCTAGTCCCGCTCCTCACACCGATCCGAGCCGCGATGCCCGTTGTCGCCAGCGGCCCTTCCTAACTCCGCGCAGCTCATGTGAAAAGTCGCTCCGCTTCCGTCGCAGTCTCGGTTCACGCTACGATCGAAGCGAAACCCCATGCGCGCCGATTCGCCCCCAGAGCTGGCGCAGCTTTTGTCTGTGCTCCCCAAGACTTGCCAGCAGCGATTGCAGAATCTGGGCTTCTTTGAGCCCGAAAGCCCTGCCGCCAGTCCGAGCACATCAGCCATCAGCGCTCCTGAGCGAAGCCTGCGCCGGGTCTTGGGAGGCCCTCAACCCGTCAGCTTGGTCGATCTAGAGCTGGAAGCCGAGCAGTTCCATGCCCGCTTTATCAGCACCGCCGGCCCGTTGGCGCTGCATCAGCTGCCCCATCGCACTGCCTGCGTCGGACGCATCTGGCTCGACCTAGCCCTGCTGCAGCGTGCTGGTCAGCCACTTCGCGCCAGCTGGCTGAACTCTAGGGTTCGGGTCACTGGCATCTTGCTCGCCGACCCTGCTCTGCGCAGTGAGCATCTGGCCCGTCAGCTGCAGCCTGGTGGCTACGGACCCCGCGGGCTGTTCATTGCGCAGCTGCTTGCCGTGTCCATCGCCCCCGAGCTATCGCCTTACGCCTAAGCGCAGCCAGACCGGCGACCAAGCACTGCCGGACCAAGTTTGTCTAATCAGCTAGGCCCGGCTTGACAGCATCAAGCGAAGCGGCGAATCATCGCTCATGGCTAGGCGTCTCGGTCGTCGCCCAGGTTCCTGCCCTGCCCGTTTGGGACGTTGCGGTCCCACCTGCTCTCCACAGCACCCCGGGCCCGTTCCAGTCAGCCAGGAGACTTTATGAACGCTCGCTCCCCGAAGCACCTCGCCTGTTTTCTGTTTGCCGCGCTGGCCTGCCCTGGACCGGAAAGACCCGCGCTGGCAGACGAGGGGATGTGGACCCTGACCGACTTCCCCCGGGAAAAGCTGCAGCGACGCTACGGCTTTACGCCCACCGAAGAGTGGCTCCGTCACGTGCAGCTTAGCTCGCTGCGAATCGCCAACGGCTGCTCGGCCTCGTTTGTGTCCAGCAAGGGCCTGGTGATGACCAATCACCACTGCGTCACCGGCTGTTTAGAGGAGCTCGCGACCCCCCAACGCGACCCAACCAAAGACGGCTACTACGCCAGTGCGCAGGCCTCAGAGCTGAAGTGCTCCAACATGGAGATCAATCAGCTGCTGGAAGTACACGACGTTACCGCCAAAATGGAAGCCGCCACCCGGGGCCTGTCCGACGCGCAGTTTGGAAGCGCCATGAAGGCCGAGAAGAACAAGCTCGAGTCCGAGTGCGCCACCGCCAGCAACCTGCGCTGTGACGTCGTAAACCTCTACCACGGCGGCAAGTATCACCTTTACAAGTACAAGCGCTACAGCGACGTCCGCCTGGTGTTCGCGCCCGAGAACCAGACCGCGCAGTTTGGCGGCGACCCCGACAACTTCATGTTTCCGCGCTTTGCGCTGGATGTCTCGTTCCTGCGCATCTACGAAAACAACCAGCCGGTAAAGTCGCCGGACTTCTTCAAGTGGCAGCCCGCCGGTCCTGCCGAAGGCGAGCTGGTGTTCGCTTCGGGCCACCCAGGTACCACGCAGCGCCTGCTAACGGTCGCCCAGCTAGAGCAGCTGCGAGACGTAGAGCTGCCCGAGGGCTTGACCTACCTGGCCGAGCTGCGAGGTCAGATGGTGATGTTTGGCCGTCGCGGTCCGGTCGAAAAGCGGATGCTGACCGACCCGCTGTACGGTGTCGAAAACTTCTACAAGGTCCAGGTTGGCCAGCATCAGGCGCTCAGCGACCGCAACTTCATGAACGCCAAGCGCGCGGCAGAGCAAGCACTGCGGGCCCAAGTGGCCAAAAACCCAGAGTGGCAAAAGCTCTACGGCGGTGCCTGGGATGCCTTAAGCCGCGCCCAAGACAGTGCCCGCAAGCTCGGTCGCCTTCATCAGTACCTCGAGGGCGGCGCAGGCTTCCGCTCGGCTCTGTTCCAGTTTGCCCGCACCTTGGTCCGTGGCGCCGACGAGCGCAAAAAGCCAAGCCCCGCCCGCCTGCGCGAGTATTCCGACCCCGTGCTGCCCGAGACCGTCGCGCACCTGATGTCCAAAGAGCCCGTCCATGTCCCGCTGGAAGAGCTGACGCTGACCTACTCGCTGACCAAGTTGCGCGAAGCGCTGGGTCCTGATCATCCCCTGATCAAGAAGACCTTTGGCCAGTACTCGCCCGAAGAGATCGCGCGCAACCTGGTTGCCAACTCGCGGCTGGCTGATCTTGCCGTGCGCAAGCAGCTGTGGGATGGCGGAGCCGCTGCCGCGCCGCTGTGGGGCGACCCGATGCTCAAGTTTGCCCGCGCCATCGATGCCGATGCCCGCCAGATTCGCCAGCGCTACGAAGATGAAGTCACCGCCGTCGAAGCCCAGAACACCGAGCTAGTCGCCAAGGCCATCTTCGCCGTCCAGGGCACCGCCATGTACCCCGACGCCACGTTCTCCCTGCGCCTCACCTACGGCACCGTCAAAGGCTTCTCCGAGTCCTACCGCGAGATCGAGCCCATCACCCGCTTCAAAGGTGCCTTTGAGCGCCACACCGGTCGCGAGCCGTTCGTCCTCCCGCCCAGCTGGCTAGCCGCCAAGTCCCGCATCAAGCTCGACACGCCGCTAAACTTCTCCAGCACC
>JAGNNG010000046.1 GCA_017990795.1 Deltaproteobacteria bacterium | reverse complement strand
CCCGATCCCATCCCGAACTCGGAAGTTAAGCCCTCCAGGGCCGATGGTACTGCACGGGATACTGTGTGGGAGAGTAGGTCGCTGCCAAGATTCTTTTCGCCCCTAGTACGCTAGGGGCTTTTTTTTGCAATTTCTGGATCAGTATTTTTTAATACTTGTCCAGTTCCCAGTTCGGGGGAATAGCTCAGCTGGTAGAGCACCGGCTTTGCAAGCCGGGTGTCAGGGGTTCGATTCCCCTTTCCTCCATATTAGTTGCTAGCTGCAGTTAAGTTGTTTGCAATCTCCGCAAACTCTGAAATCGTCAGAGTTTCCGCCCTCCGCCCAAAATCAAGTAAATCAATAGGGAGTTTCCTTTCTCCAAATAATTCTCGGAGAGAATTCCGTAGTGTTTTGCGCCTTTGTCCAAATGCTGCCCGAACGACTTTTGAGTAATCAGCTAAATTTTCGACCTGTGCTCTGGGCTGCTCAAGAGGCGTGATTTCTACGACAGTAGAATCTACTCGTGGAGCTGGAATGAACGAGCCACGACTAACCTGGCAAATGCGTCGAACGTTAGCTAGCAGCTGCACTTGCGCGGACATTGAGCTGTAGGCTTCTGTGTTGGGTTGGGCAATAAGTCGATCAGCAACTTCTTTTTGTATCATTACTACAATACGGCGTAGAAACTGCCGCTGTGCCAAGCAGTGGAATATTAGTGGAGATGCGATTTGGTACGGCAGATTTCCGACAACAATCAAATTTCGATGGTTGTGTCTGTGGAGAATTGAAAAATCTGCTTGTAAGGCATCTTCTTCTTGTAAGAAAAACTTTGCGTGATGGCCCAGCTCTGCACGCAAGATTGAACACATGTCGCGTTCGCGCTCTATGGCAATCACTGTCGCACCAGTGTGTAGCAGGCGACTAGTGAGTGTTCCGATTCCAGCGCCAATCTCAATTACCGTATCGTCTGCGTCGATGTCTGATGCTGCAACGATTGCGTTGAACACGCGTTCATTAATCAGGAAGTTCTGTCCCCAGCTTTTTTTTGCCTGAATGTGATACCGTCGTAAAATTACGTGCGGATCAAGGATATCGGTTGTGCCTGAACTACATTCAGGCAAAGCGGATTCAGAGGGCGAGGTTGGCGGTTGCATTGAGTGTTAGATCCGTATTTTCTCCGCGTACTAGTCGATGGTAACCAGCGCACGCGATCATGGCTGCATTGTCTGTGCACCAGCGCTTCGGTGCGGCCCAATAGTTAATTCCTAAGTCGATGGCAAGTTGACTTAGAGAAGTCCGTAGTCCCTGATTGCTAGCGACTCCCCCAGAAACCACAATCGCCTGGAGCTTGCGTTGTTCTATCGCGAGTGACGCTTTACGCAAGAGCTGCTCAATGATAGCGGCTTGGAATGATGCGCAAAAGTCGGCTAGTTCTGATTCGAGCTTTGGTATTCCATATTTCCGTATATGCTCGGATGCGGCAGTCTTCAATCCGCTGAAGCTCATATCCAGGCCCCGCTTTTGGCCTAACATTCCACGTGGGAACTTAATCGCAGCTGGATCCCCTTGAGTTGCAAATTTGTCGATAATCGGGCCCGCGGGATAGCCTAGGCCTAGCAGCTTACCTACTTTGTCAAAAGCCTCGCCTGCCGCATCGTCTCGAGTTGTGCCCAAAACTTCATATCGGCCAAAGTCATGTACGTGAATCAAGAGCGAGTGGCCACCGGAAACCAGTAGTGCCAAATGTGGCATTGGCGGTGAGGCTTCGGGGTGCTCTTGGCTGCTTAGAAATGCCGCAAGCAAGTGTCCTTCTAGGTGATGAACGCCGGTGAGCGGAATATTGCGAGCAAATGCGATCGATTTTCCAACTTGCACCGCAACCAGCAGCGCACCGACCAGTCCCGGACCGCGCGTTACTGCCACTGCATCGATCTCGTTCAGCGTTAGCTTGGCCTCGCCAAGAGCTTGCTCGATGACAGGGATGATGTTTTGTAGATGGTGGCGAGCAGCCACCTCTGGAACGACGCCACCCCATTGCGCGTGAATGGCAGTCTGGGTTGCCACGATATCTGCAAGCACCACAACCCGATGTGAGCCTCTCTGTTCCGACGCATCTACGATGGCGCAGGCAGTCTCGTCGCAGGAAGATTCCAAGGCCAGGATGTGCATTGCCCGCAGATGCTAGTCGCAACACGGATCGCTGTCATCAGGGGACTGCTCTATCGGAAACTTCACAGGCAGCGCGGCGCGTGGGAGTAGATTCGGGCACTAGGCATCGTCGGGATCTATCGCGCGTTCTCCGGCGAGTGCGTTCGCTTGGCCACTGCTGCTTCCTCGCTCTAAAGTGCGATAGAGCGTGCGACGGTCTATACCTAGAATCTCAGCCGCGCGCTTCTTGTTGCCGCCCTCTTGCTGGAGCACCAGGTTGATGTAGCGCTGCTCCAGCTCGGCCAGCGTGGGGCGATCATCGACAAGGCTGCGCGTTGAGAACGTCTGCGAGCGAGGATCGGTACTTCGTAAGTCCTCGGGTAGGTCGGCTGGCAGAATGATTCCGCTTTTCGAGAGTGCCAGTGCCCGCTCCACCACGTTTTCTAGCTCGCGCACATTGCCTGGCCAGACGTGCGTGCGTAATAGCTCCATCGCATCTTCCGAGACACCCGCCTCCTGACGACCCTCGCGCTGCGCGTACTTGCTTAGGAAGTGGTCAACTAGCAGTGGGATGTCTTCGTTCCGCTGGCGCAGCGGCGGTAGCATGATCGTTACGACGTTTATGCGAAAGTACAGGTCCTCGCGAAACCGGCCTTTTTGTACTTCGTCTTCAAGGTCGCGGTTGGTGGCTGCCACGACGCGCACATCCACGCGAATCGGCTCGCTGCCGCCGACGCGCCGGATCTCGCCCTCTTGAAGTACGCGCAGCAGCTGCGCTTGCATCTTCGCGTTGACGTCCCCTAGCTCATCTAGGAATAGCGTGCCGCCTTGGGCTTCTTCGAATAGTCCGCGCTTGGAAGCGATCGCCCCAGTAAACGCACCCTTGGCGTGACCAAATAGCTCTGATTCCAGCAGGGACTCGGTTAGAGCGGTGCAGTTGACTGCGACGAACGGGCCGGTCGCGCGCGCTGAGTGATTGTGAATCGCTCGCGCTACCAGCTCCTTACCGGTGCCGGACTCACCAACGACCAGCACCGTGGACTGAGACGCGGCAACGCGCGCCACCAGCTTGTAAACCTCCAGCATCGCTGGCGATCGACCCACAATCTCGCGAATCCGCGCCCGGCCCTCACGCTTGAGCGAGCGATTTTCCTCGAGCAGCCGCCGTCGCTCCAGCGCGCGGCCCATGGTTTGAATCAGCTCTTGCGGCTGAAACGGAAACTTGGAGATGTAGTCGTACGCGCCTTGCTGGATCGCTTTCATGACGTTTTCCACGTCGCCAAACGCCGTCATCAAGATCACCGGCGTCTGAGGCTGTGAGCGCTGAAATGCGGCCAGCACCTCCATTCCATCTGCGCCATCGCCAAGTCGCACATCGCTGATGACGACATCGACGGGGCGGGCCAGTCGTGTCGCTGTGCCGTGCGCAATATCGATGGCGCGGTCGCCACTTTCACAGAGCGTTACTTGATAGCCAGCACCTTGCAGGATCTCGCCGACAACTTTGCGAAATGGTTCTTCGTCTTCAACGACCAGGGCGTGAGGCGGGGTCATATGCATTGGTGCGCGATTCCTTGAAGCTACGACGACGGTGGATGCGTGGGTAAGACTACCGCAAATGTAGAGCCTTCACCGGGCATGCTGGCAACGGTGATCTTGCCACCGAGCGTGCGTGCCAGCTCGCGGCAGATCGACAGGCCCAAGCCGGTGCCGCGCCCGCGACCTTTGGTGGTGTAAAACGGCTCAAAGATGCGCGCGATGTCGTCCGGAGCAATGCCAGAGCCCTCGTCGCGCACCGAGAGCTCCACTTGCTTCCCCTCGGACACTAGCTGCGCCGAGACGGTGACACGACCTGGCGCCGGTGGCGGGTTGGTACCGTAGGCTGCCGTCTGGGCTGCTACGGTTGCATCCAGGGCATTGGTCAGCAGGTTAATTAGAATTTGTCGCACCAGGCCCGCATCAGTTGGCAGCTGCACAAACTGCGCATCCACTTCGTTGTGGATACGTACGCCCGGTCGTCGCGTCGCTGAGGTCGTGATCCGGACCGCCTCCTCTACGATGCGTCGCAGGTCAGTGGGCGCGATGGTGGGCTTAGCGGCCCGGGTGTGATCCAGGTAGTCGCGAATGATCTTGGATACGCGTGACAGCTCGCCGGTGGCAACCTGCAGGCGCTCGCGCAGAGCGGTCGGGATGTCTTGGGTATACGTGGCCAGCTGCAAGTGCCCCGACACTGCTGCCAGCGGCGTCCCGATTTCGTGTGCCAGCTGCGCCGCCAGCTGTCCGAGCGCTGCCAGCCGTTCTTTGTCACCAAGCTCCCGCTGCACTTGTAACAGCAGCTGATTGAGCTGCTGCAGTGCCTCGTTTTTTCCCTGCAGGTCGCGCGTGGCTGCTGCAATGTCGTCGGCCAGTCGCGCATTAAGGCCGCGGATCTCCACATCCGCTTGCGCCAGTCGATCCAGCATGTCGTTAAAGCCGCGCGCCAGATTGCCGATTTCGTCTTTACGCTGCTGCTCGACTCGGCGGTGGAGGTTGCCTTGCTCAACCTCGCGCATGGCCTGCACCAGCTCGAAGACGGGTCGCGCAACTACGCGGTTTACGATCCACGCGGTCAGCACCAATAGCACCAGCAGTGCCCCCAGCGCCGTCAGCGCCGAGATACGCAGCTGATCGCGGAGCACTTGATCGTACCTATCGACAGGGACCGTGACGCGCAGCTTGCCGCGTTGTGGACCGCTTGGGTCCAGCTCCCAGGTTGCGGAGAAGCAGCGCTCGCAGGCCGCGCGGTCCTCGCTGGTCTTGATGTTGCGACTGCGGCGCGCTTGCTGCAGCGGTGTAGTCGGAAAGATCTGTCCCCAGCGAGACGATGGACCGCGCTCTGATAATCGCCACAGCGGCTCGACTCCACGCTGAAGGGGCTCGCGAGCACCGTCGCCGCTATCCCACAGCGCCCGATGCGCATCGTAAAGGGCGCGCTCCGGCTTAGACCGGCGTGAGCGCTCCGGATACGAAATTTCCACGCCACCTGACTGCGGCAGCACGATGCGCACTTGATCGCCGGTCTCGCTGTCGACCAGCAGCGACAGCTCAAAGATGCGATGACGGCCTCGCCACTCTTCCAGCTTGGCTTTTACCTCGTCGTCTGAGCGCTCGCGCTTGAGGTAGTCCTCCAAGTTTAGCGCTAGATCGCGCGCGGTCGCTTCCGCCTCCTTGCGCATGTTGTCGTCGACACGGCGCGACATCATGACGCGACCCGCCAGCGTGCTGGTGACGATGACCAGCATCAGCAGCCCCGACAGAAGCCCGATCAGTTTGGTGCGGATGTTCACGGCGGTTACGGCGCTGCGATGTCTTCACAGCGGCGCGTACTGTAGCCAAATGCGCTCCGCTCGCCAATTGGCGAGGGCGTTTATCCCTGATACGCTGCGCCGCGATGTCATCTTTTCGTTTCACCTCGCCGCATTGGTTTGGGCTCCTTGGTGCTCTCGCGCTGGCGGTATTCCCGACGGAGAGTCGCGCGGACCTGGGCAGCTTGGGCACCACGACTATGGGCGTCGCGATAGCAGGCGGCATCCAGCCCGACGCCCGCAGCTGTACCGTCGGCGGTCAAGACCGAACCTTCCCCGGCACCGGCAGCTGTTTGCTCTGGGGCGGCGGTATCGAGGCCATGATGCTGTGGCGCGGTCGAGTAGGGGCTGCGCTCGGGCTGTACTCAATCGCAGGCCAAGCGGCAGTTCCGGTCGCAGACTCACCGAGCGGCCAAGCTCCGCCGGCGTTTCCTGATCGCGTCTCTGTGCCGCTGCTACTTGATGTTCGTCCGCTGGCTTTTGTCGCCGCGCAGGACGGCAGCTACAGCAGTCGATTTCTTCACGGTCTGCGACTAGGGCTTGGCCCGTCGTTTGAGCTGGTCCGAACCTCGTCGGATTCGTCGATAGCGTTTGGCAATCGCATTGGCGAGTTAGCGCGCTCAATCCTGGGGATGCATGCTTCGCTGGACTTGGAGGTGCCGCTGATCGCGTCGATTCCAAGTGCGCTGTCGCTGCGCTTTTCGACGCGGATCTTGTACGTGCCGCTGATTCCGCTAAACAGCGGCGTGGTGCGCTCGGCACCCTTTGACGCTGGACCTGGAGGTGGCCCGCCAGTTGGCTCTGAGTACGTGGGCTATGGCGTGCGCGGGCAGCTATTTCTCGGCTTGGCTTACTACCTGTGACACCGCCGCTGGGGTTTTCTTGCCGCATGAGCATGCCCAAGCGCTGTTGGAGACTGACATGACCGCTTCCTTGCCAGAGTCTGTGCCTGACGGTGTTGCTTCTGTAAACCTTGCTCCGACGCAGCAAGTCTTTCGGCATCGCTTGGAACAAGTCATCGCCGACTGCATCGCGAGAGCCTGCGAGTGCGCCATCTCGACGGTTTTTTCCGAAGCAGCAGAGCTGTCTGTTGCCCTGTGTACTCCAGCCGGTGAGTCGGTGGTGGAAGCAGGCAGTCCGATTCGGGCTGGCGTACTTGGCGCGCAGGTGAGGGCGTTGCTGCAGACCGCCGATGCTCGACCGCTTCGTGACCTATACGTCGTGTGCGATCCGGAAGCGGGTAGTCCGTCGCTGTGCAGCTACACGCTGATTGCGCCATGTCTGGGTACGGATGAGTCGCTGCTTGGCTACTTGGCGGTCGGCGCTGAGCTCTTGGAACAGCCTGCGTCGCGAGAGCCGAGCTGGGAGCCGGCACTTTTGCCTGACTCTGAGAACGAAAGTCCGCTGAACGAGCTACCGCCTGCCGTCGGTCCGCGTTACCAGATGTTTCAGGCCAGCACGTTGCCGACTCGTCTTGGTCAGCCGCGCTCGCGCGAAACCGAGGGCCACCGGCTACCACCCACCAAGCTGACAGAGGAACTGCTGCATCAGCTGGCCAGCTACGCCTGCGATCCCAGTGAGCGGCTGGTCGATTTTCGCGCGCTGGTCTCGGCGCTGGAGCTGGGTAGGCAGAGCTTGCGGGCTCTGACACGGCGCAGCGGAGCAGAAGCGGTTCGTAGCCAGATGAACCTGCTTGTGGATGCTGCAGCGGCGCAGATGACGGCCCGGCTGCGGCAGCTGTCAGCGACGGTGTGCGCTTTTGCGGATAGCTTGGATGACGATGGTACCGGCGTCAGTGACCCAGCGCTGACCGCTACGTTGCATGTGCGACCAGAGCAAGTTGTGGTGGATCTGCAAGACTCTGTCGCTGCAGTGCGAGGTCCGCTCAACATCGGGCGCGCGGTGTCTTTGGCGGTGGTGCGCTGTGCTTTTGCCAAGCTGTTGCCGGCGGGGGCGGTGGTAAATGACGGCTCCTTGCGACCGCTGACTGTGCTGACGCGGCGGGGCTCGATCTTGGATGCGGAGGCGCCCTATCCATTGGCCGCTGGCGCATACGAGACGGCGCTGCGACTGCTGGATGTACTGCTTGGTGCGCTTGCACAGGCAGAGCCGAAGCTGATTCCGGGGGCCTGCGCAGGCTCGGTGAGCAGCGTGACGATAACCGGCGGACGATGGCGCAGCCGCGAGTTCCTGGCCGGCGGACTGGGCAGCAGCAGTCAGCAGGCTGCGACTTCAGCACTACGTCCGGTCGTGCTGTCAGGCCGCAGTGTGCCAGTCGAGGTCTTGGAGCGCAGCCTGCCAGTGCGGGTGTGCTCGCTGGGCTTGCGCAAAGACTCTGGTGGTGGCGGTGTTCACATCGGCGGCAACGGGCTGCGCCGCGAGCTCTTGTTTCTTAGTCCGCTGCTGGTGGAACTTTTTGGCGAGAGACGAAAAAGACCACCCTACGGTCTTGGCGGCGGCGGTCCTGGCATGTGTGGTCGTGACACGTTAAGGCGTACCGATCGTGACTATCTAATACCTGCCAAAGCGTCGCTGCTGGTGCAGCCCGGCGATGTGCTGTGCACCGAGACGCCAGGCGGCGGTGGTCATGGAGACCCACAGCGCGTGCTCTTTTTTGCGTCGCTGTTTGGCTAGTTGATGCGCTACTTAGGGCGCCCAAACGGGGACTTCAGCTCATTTACCGGCGGCGGTGCGATTGGGCGACTGGTCGTCGGTGGCGTGACCTTGGGCGGCTCTGGCGCGGGACGCTGCTGCTTGATTGGACGCTTGATTGGAACCGCTGGTTTTTCGACGCTGACTGGAGGCGGTGCCGCCTGCGCTTGCTCGGCCAGCAGAGAGACGGTCCCGCCGCTGCGCAGCATCTGCCGGGTTGCAAAGTCGCTGTAGTTGTTCTTCACGACCTTGATGTAGACCGACCACTCACTTGTTCCCGAGGGTGAGATCACGTCGTACGCAAACTCGCCGCTGGCTGGAATGATGCCCACATCGACCGACTCAATCAGCACGCGCGAATCCGGTAGTCCTCGCAGCAGCAGTCGCGCTTGCGGTGCTTTGGCTGGCTGCGTCGGAGTCTTGCTGGGCTGATTGTCGCTGGTCCCTTGCGGGGTTGGGCGGGGCGGCAGCTTGACCTTGAGCGGCTCGGTGCCGCGCGGCCAGAGCAGCAGCACCAAGATCAGCACTCCGATGGTGGCCCCGCCGAAGATGAAGACCAGCCGGCGTCCCATCGCGCGGCTACTTGGCTGAGCTGCTTCGTACCCACCGATGCTCTGCATCGGCATGCCGGGGATCATCGGGGCTGGCATCATCCCCGACAGCGTGCCTTGCATCGGTGCCGCAACAACGCCCGAGATGGTGCCCTGCATCGGTGCCGCAATCACACCCGAGATATTGCCCTGCAGCTGTCCTTGCACTTGTCCCGGCATGCCGTATCCGCCGGACTGCATCATCATCTGCTGCGCGTACTGCTGCTGCGCGTACTGCTGCTGCGCCAGCTGCTGCATCTGCTGCTGATAACCCGCCATCATCTGCTGGTTTTGCAGCGAGTTCATGCCCGCCTGCAGCATGTTCTGCTGCATATTCGCCGCTTGCATCTGCAGCGATGGATCACCGACCAGCGGCGGCAGAGGTGGCAGCGGACCTTCACTCTCTAGCCCTTGCGC
>JAGNNG010000045.1 GCA_017990795.1 Deltaproteobacteria bacterium | reverse complement strand
CCGTGTACCTGGACGGCGCGATCTACGACTCGCTGCATGACGCCAGCGACGTGGAATTTGATCAGCGACACATCTTCCTGCGCTGCCGCAAAGCCTGAAGCGCCAGCGTGTGCCTTGCCGTGGCCGCTAGCCGATTTCGACGGAGTATGACCCTCGTGACCAGCCTGATCGATGCGCCAAGCGGTCTGTAGTACCAGCAGGCGGGCTGCGTCGATCTCGGCGCGCGACTCGGCGATCATGGCCTGCACCAGCTGCTTGTCGGCCAGCGTCTCGGTGGCGTCGATCTTGCGCGACAGCGCACGCTGACACAAAAGGTCAAAGGAGCGAGCGCAGATGCCCAGCCAGCGCATGCAGTGGTGAATGCGACCGGGGCCGAGCCGCTCTTGCGCAATCAAAAAGCCTGCGCCCTGCGGTCCAAGCAGATTGGTGGCGGGGACTCGACAGCCGCTCAGCTTGATCTCGGCGTGGCTGGCAAAGCCGTCGTTGGCGTCGCCCATGATCGAGATGTTGCGGACCAGCTCAAAGCCCGGCGTATTTGTTGGGACCAGCAGCATACTGGCTCGCTGGTGCGCGGCAGCCTCTGGATTGGTGACGGCCATCACGACGGCAAATGCCGCACCATCAGCGGCAGTGGTAAACCACTTGCGACCGTCGAGGACGAACTCGTCGCCGGTGCGGACCGCGCGGGTGTGCAGCTGGGTGGGATTGCTGCCCGGTGAGTCGGGCTCGGTCATGGCGAAGCAGCTGCGAATTTCGCCTCGGCACAGCGGCAGCAGGAAGCGGTTGATCTGCTCCGGGGTTCCATATTTGTGCAGCACTTCGATGTTGCCAGCGTCGGGCGCTTGGCAACCGAAGATGTAGTGCCCCAGCGGGCTTTTGCCCAGCGCTTCGCTGACCAGGCCGTGCTCCAGCAGCGACAGGCCCATGCCGCCTAGCTCGGCGGGAACTTGGGGGGCCCACAGCCCAGCTTCTTTGATGCGCGCTCGGGCGGCCTGCAGCTGCGGTGCCAGCAGCGAGAACCGGGTACTTAGAAACGCTGGCTCCAGTGGGTACACCACAGTCTGCATCAGCGCTTCAATGCGGCTAAGCAAGTCCTGCAGCTCTGCTGAGATCGCAAAGTTCATCGGGCTCTCCTTCGCGCGGGGCGGTGGCTCCAGTGTAAGGGAGCTGCCGGGGCGGATTTGCGCAAACCTGTAAAAAAACCAAGAGCGCACCGGCAAGTCTGGCCAGTCGGTGTGCAGACCTGACGTCTACAGCTAGAGCCAGCTGACTAGAGGCGTGGCCTGCCGCTGGGCGAAGTGCTGGACGGACTTGGGCGCGAGGTGTCGATATCGCTATCGCGGAGTCGGCGTCGCAACTCGGCAAAGCGGCGCAGCAGGTCGTAGTTTTCGGCGCGAAACTCTGCCAAATAGCGACGTTCGCGACGGCGTGCCAGCTGGGCTTGGTACATCTCGCCCAGTCGATCGGCAATCTGCGACGGTGCCAAGAAGTCATTCATCAGCGCCAAAAAGCGTCCGGCTTCGATACGATCCAGGCGTCCGGGGCGTTTTTGTAGAGGCGGCGTAAACATCAACACCAGCGTCTCGGGCGCTTGCGCGGACAGTGTGCGTGCGACCATGCGTCCGGGCAGATCGGGCAGGTTCTCTTTGACCAGCGCCAGATCAAACTGCCGCTCGGAGATCTGATCGAGCGCCGCGCCTCCGCTAACCACCGTCGTCAGCTTGAACGTATTTGCGAGTAGCGGCGGCAGCGCTTTGGTCAGCCACTCATCTTCTTCGACCAGGAGCACGCGGCAGGTCTCTTCTTCGGGCGGCAGCGGCGAGCCGGCTTGATGACTCAGCAGCGCGCGCAGCTCACCGACGCGGCGGGCGGTGTCCGTCAGCTTATACAGAAGCTCCTCGGCCAGTCGCCCAGTCTCATGCAGCAGCAGTCCGTCGTCGCTCTCGGCTTGGGCTTTTTGCAGCAGCGATGGGATGCGTAGCTCAAGCTGCGGCAGTAGCTCGGTGCCTTTTAGGATCATGTCGCTGGCGCCGCTGCGCATCGTCAACACCGCCAAGTCATAGCTGGGCAGCGTCAGCAGCGCGAGCAGTGGCAGGCGCGGATGTTCCTGGTGCAGCGCCGACAGCAGCTCAATTCCAGATGGGCTCGGCAGCGAGTCCAGATCGACCATCACCAGCGCGATGCGAGGACGATTCTTGTCGGTGACTGAGCCAAAAAAAGACTGCGCCTCCGCAGCCGAGCGGGCTTGGAGGAGCACCGTGGGCAGCGCCTGCTCCAGCAGCGCCACAAGCGCGATGTCGCTGCTAACAAGCAGCACGGACTGGTTTGGCCCTGTGGATGTGCGAAACGCTTCCTCCATCGCGGCCCCTACTTAACACAAGCCCGCTGAGTCGGCGGGACTAAATGTAGGAATTGTGGTTTTTGTCTCAGCGTCGTAACCCGCCGCGACCCGAGGCACCTTCGGGCGCAGGTACAAAAACAAACGGGAAGCGATACGTGCGCGGTGTGCCCGGCGGGAGCACGGGGCGTGGAAAGGACCACTCGGAGAGCCGCTGCGACAGACAGGCGGCCAGCGGTGGACTGTCCAGCGTGTTTTCTAAGATCTCGATGGCTTCAGCGCGACCTTCGTCGGTCAGGGTTAGGGATACCGTGACGCGACCGCTGGGCGGCGTTGGCATGGCCTGCAAGATGCGCTGGTAGCAAGCGCGCACCTGGGCACTACGCTCTGAGACGACAAATTCGATGTTGGATAGGTTTTGCTGGACGGCAGCCTGCTGCTGCGCGGAGAGCACGACCTGTTGTTCCTGGGCTGCGCCAGAGGCTGCCAGTGCCGCTGGGATGGCCGGTAGAGACTTGGCGTCCCCAGTCTCGGCTTTGACGGGAATGTTGACCACTAGATCGCGAGTCAGGGGCTCTGAGGCTGTCGGGGCGGCACCGGTAGTTACGGGGCCAGCTGCCTGCTGACCTGAAGCTGGGCGTGAGCCTTGTTGTGGTGGCGCTGTGGGCTTGGGTGCAGCCGTGGTTGTGCCGGCAGCGGAGACTCCGGGGCGCGACGGAGCACTGGGGATTTGAGCCGTAGTCGCAGGAATTGCAGCTGGAGCTTGGGGGCGGCGCAAGAGGAGGACGACGGTAAATGCGACAGCTCCGCCGACGCCTAGCCAGAGCAGCGACCACAAGACCGCGCGCAGCAGGGACGCTACAAGCCTGCCACTGCGTCGAGACTTGGGGATGTAGTGGGTTGCCTCGCTGACAACCGGGGATGGCGCGTTCCTGTCACGGGCCTGAGTTCGTCGGCGGAGCTGCGCTGTGGGCGTCGGTGTGGCAGGCCCGCGCGAGCCGCGGCGATCCGATTCGACTATCGCTTCGACGGAGCGATGCTTACGGCCTGCGCGGCCCTCTGACGAGTGCTGGCGAGGGCTGCGCTCCGGTGTCCCTGGTGGCGTGGTGGCGATGCGCCGAGTTTCTTCTTCGCGCTGGGAACTGAGGCGAGCCGGTGTACTGGCTGCAACCGGACTGGCGTGGGTCGATGACTCGCTCGGCTGTTCCGGTGTAGTTGTGTGCGGGCGGGATCGTGCCGTCTCGGGCTGCGGCAGGGTATATCCCAGCGGCGAGGTGTAGACGCGGTGTCCCGGCGCTTCGGCCCGCAACTGGTGTTGGCTAGAGCCAAAAGGAGTCGCTTCAGCTGGGTCGGACTCGGGATGGAAACTGCCAGTGCTGTTGCTACCGCGTGGGGGCGTGGCGTCCAAGGTACTGACGGCAAGCGCCAGTTCATTGACAACGCCGCCGTGACCAAGCGCCGGTCTGGAGCTACTTTCCGTTTTTGCGCTGCTCCGCACACGGAGCGGTTTGGTCTGTGCCGGCTCTTGGGTCTCCGCTGCGTCCGGGACTGGGGACATGATCCCTGCCGGGACCGCTCGTCCGCACATCCCACAGAACCTGCCAGGACCGGTAAGCGCGGTATGGCAGTGTGGGCAGCGGCGATCTTGCATACCTCGCGAATCTAGCACAGCGAGGGAAAAATCCAGACCGATAGCGCTCTGAAGCTGTGATATCATCGGCAAAAGTCAGCGTCCCAGTCCGTGCTCGCCTTGTGAGCATACGGCTGCCGTTTACGCCCATTTCGGAGACCGAGAACAATGGTTCCATTTCAGAGCAGACCCACTCGATTGCTGAACCCTGCGCAGCCAGTTTGGACACGCGCTTACCAGCGCCACATGGGAGGGTGGGGGGCAGCCTTGGCGGCGCTGCTGGCGACGCTGCTGCTGTTTTGCGTGGGGGCGCAAAGTGCGCTGGCGCAAGACAAGAAAACCGTCGCTGTGCTGGAGATCCAGGGCGGCAACGAGAAGCTGCTGCAAGCCATTCAGAAAGTGCTTAAGAGCAAGTTCTCTCTGGTGCCACCGGCTAAGTGGAATGCCGCCGCTAAAAAGCTGGGCGTGACGGGTCAGGGCACCGATGAAGTTGCGATCGTCGCTGGCGAAGTCAAAGCCGACGCGGTGGTGACGGGCAAGGTCAAGCAGGACAAAGACGCCGGGTCGTACACGCTGAACATCGCGGCGCGGCATGGCGCGTCTGGGAAGCCGGTGGGCAAGCTGAAGTATGAGCTGAAGTCGGCCAAGATCGACGCTGCCACCATCACCACGGTGGAGCAGGAGATCGTCCCAGCCGTCGAGCAGGCCATTGCGGGTCCACCGCCAGAAGTGCCTGTGGTCGCGGATGCAGGGGCTGCAACCAAGCCCCCAGTGGTGCTGGGCAAAGAAGAAGATCCGTTTGAGAAAACGAAGAAGATGGAGGAGAAGGCCAAGCAGGACGCAGCCTCGGTGGCGCGCCCGGTCTGGTACCCGTACATCGATGCTGGAGCCGCGTTTATTCTAAATGGGCGCAGCTTCTCGTTTACCGAAGATACGGCGGCGACCTCGACGGTCAAGTGCTACGACTTCGACAAGAAAGTGCTGGATCCGAACGATCCGCAGGCAAACCGGATGGTGCTGCGTTACACCGCGCCGCTTAAGAGCTGCCCGAAGTACTCGACGTCGGTTACCGGCGGTGTACGGGTGGATCTGACGGCTTATCCGCTGGCAGGCCTGAGCATGAACGGCCTGAAGGGTCTGGGCATCGGCGGAACGTTCGATTACATGTTTTGGCCAGCGAGCCAGACCAGTGGCGCTATGCCGCGCAGCCTCGATACCCGCGAGTTCCGCGCCGAGTTCGGTCTGCGCTACCACTGGAACATCCTGAATCAGCGCAGTCGTCCGTCGATCCTGGCCAGCGCGCAGTACGGCATTCACTACTTTGCGGTGCAGAAGGAAGACAAGTCCTACACGTTTATGGACGAAAACTTCATGACGCAGACGGCCAAGGGTGTGGATGACCACGGGCTGCCCGATCTCTCGTATCAGTACGTGACGCTGGGCCTGGGCGGGCGGATTCCGTTCTTTGCCAACGCCAAGATGTACTTGGGCATGCTCGTAAACTTCAACTTCCACATCATGCTCGGCTACGGCGAGATGGGGACGCGGTTTGTCGACGAGTCTTCGACGGCAGCGCTGTATGGCTCCGGTGGTTACGGTCCCGCCAGCGGCTTTGGTCTACGCGCCAGCTTCACGCCGCTGGAGGCGATGCTGTGGAAGGGCCTGACCGTTCGGCTCGCGGGCTTCTATGAGCGCTTTGACACCACCTTTGCCCTGGCAAACGGCTCTGGTCCCGAGACGAGCTTGCCGCCGGTGGATCGTCAGCAGCAGAACTCGGCCCGGCACATCGCGCAGGGCGCAGTGGACAACTACTTTGGTGGCACCGTCCAGATTGGCTACCAGTACTAGCAGTCCGCCGTCTCACTTCATCCTTCGCCTTCCTGGCGCAGCTGTATAAGCGCAACTTTCCCCAATCGACTTTTTAGCTTGTTGGTTCGCCGCCGTAGCGAGTGTTACGGCGACGGCGCCCGCTTGTCAGGGGGCGGCCACAGCAAAAGCTAGCGAGGGAAGCAGAAGGTAACCAAAGCGAGGATAAGGTCGAGTCGGAGAAGTGGCGGGAAGCAGCAGCGATGCAGGCGGAATTAGCCGCGTTTAACGAGGGTCACAACCTTTTGCAGCGGCGGTGGCAGGTGCTCCACGGCTTGCTGCTGCAGACCCAGGCGCGAGAGCAGGAACTCGACTGCGCGAACCCGCTCTTGCATCGAGGGCGTGTCGATGGGGAGGTAACGGATTCGGTACTGCTCCAGCAGCAGCTTGACCATGCCGTCGATGCGCACCACCGAGTCCCAGTCCACGCCCGCGCGCACGCCATCTTCTTTTAGCAGCGAGCGGTGTGGGCGGACGAAAAATACCAGGCCTTCGCCGACCCACTCCATGTACTTGCGGACATCCATGCCGTCTTGCTCGCTCATCATCTCGCCCAGGTTTAGCGAGTGCTCAGCGGCATAGGCCAGGTTGTCAAACGCGCGGTCCGAAACGAAGCCTTTTTCCTGCAGGCGCTCGGTCGCGATCTGGCGCTCAAAGACGCGGCGCTGGTAGTCCGAGACGCGATCCATGTCAGTGCGCAGGGTGTCGAAGTTGGTCTCCAGCTCGGCCAGGACCGAGCGTGCGACTTCGGTGATCATGGGCAGACCGTAGCGACGGCTGACCCAGCGAGTCATGGTGGTTTTTCCGGTAGCGTGCGAGCCGACAAAGTAGATGCGCATGCCGCAGGACGTACCAACAGCAGGAAGAGTCTGTCAAGGAAGCGGAAGTGCCGGAAAAGTCTAGGTTATTCAGCGCGGGCCGGGGTGTGCGGACGTACTTTTTGCAACAGCTCCCAGCGGTCGCGCAGGGCTCGGCGCACGGGGCGTAGCTGGGTCACAAGCAGTAGCAGCGCGAGCCCAAGGAGCATGTCGCCCGCTGCGGTGAGGACCGGGCGGTAGAGCATGACCACCCGCACCTTGCGGGCCTTGCTGGTGAGCATCTCGCGCTCGATGAAGCTGTGATGGTCGCCTTGCGGCATCATGACCTTCGCCGGCAGACCTTGGTAGGTTGGGGCATCGCGCGGGGGTTCAGGCTTGCCATCTGCGCGGCCACCAGCGACGTCTTCTTTGCGTTCTCGGACCCAGGTGTCAGAGCTTGCAGATGGCGCCATCGACCGACCCGAGGTCAGCAGCGTCGCTGCTACTAGCAAGCAGGCCAGGCCGCCACCGCACAGGCCGATCACGGTGGTCCAAAAGTTCCAGCGCCGTCCCAGCAGCCACGGCAGCACGATCAGTGCGGACAGCGCCAGGTTGACCACAGTCAAAAGCCCCAGCCAGATGCCATTGGTCAGCGCGGCCAGTGCCAGCAGCGTGGCCATGAGCATTCGCAGACCACGACCCATACTCAGCGCCGCCAGTAGCAGCTGGCACCACAGCACCAGCACCACAAAGCCGAATACCTCAGCTACGCCGAGCGCTGGCAGGCGAACCTCAGGGGCAAACTCTTCGTAAAGGGGGACCCACTGCTGCTCGTAGCGCAGCTCGATGCTAGCGTTTGAGGCTGCTTCTTCTAGCTCGGGCAGGTGCAGAGAGCTGATGCCGAGGCCCAGCACCCGCGAAAACGACTGCCGATGCTGCAGCAGCACGCTTTGGGCACCTTGGCCGAGCGGCAGCCACAGCGCACCATCGCGGTTTTTGGTCAGGAACACGGGCTCGCCTTGGATGCTGGCAAACGTCGGGTCGGCTGACATCGGCAGCTGCAGCGCCGAGGCTCCTTGGTTGTCTAGCTTGAGGGTCGTCTCACCTAGCACTTGACCGTCGGTACCAAGAAAAAACAGGTGCTGCGCCGAGTGAACGGCGTAGCTGGTCGTGCGCAGCACTTCTAGTCGCTGGGCCTGCCAGGACAGAGAGTCCTTGTCGCTGAGCAAAAATCCCTGGGCACCTCGGAAGCGCGAGGTCAGTCCGGTCTCGTTGGCGCTGATGTGCTGCGCTGAGGTGCTGATGGTGGCCCGCAGCAGCGGATGGCTCTCCAGCAGCATGTACTGCACGCTGGCCGACACGGGCGGGCGGAAGGCCGTCTGCTGCAGGGTTCCGTTCAGGGTGATACTCAGCTCGCCGGGGGGAAGCTGGAAGCGGTACTCGTGGCCGCTTGGCTCGTAGCTGGCGGTGGTGTTGATGGTCTGGACATGCTCGCCGCTCTGCAGCCGAACCACGAACGGCTGGTGCGAGCGATTGGGGTTGTGGACTTCAAGCTGGTAGTGAAACAGCGTGCCCTCAGGCTGAAGCGTCAGGCGATAGCGGGCCGTCGCTGTGGGCGCTAGCGTCTCGGTTGCCGTGGCACTGACCCGGACAATGGCAAAGCTCTTGCGGCTGCTGGGAGGCGCGTCGGCGCTGACCGCTTCCTCGGTGTTTACCAGCTCACCGTCTTGCACTTGGGAATCGACGAATAGGACTGCTGGCGTGGACTCTAGGTGCAGGCGATCGCTGCCGGTGGTGGCGACCTGACAGCGCAGCGAGAACTTGGGATGCAGCGGCGTGACCTCAAACTGGCCGCTGTCGTTGCGGGACAAGATGGCGTCGCCGTCGCAGCCATAGATGCGGACCCCGGGCGGCGCGGCCAGCACCTCTACCTTGGGCAAGTACCCTGACGAGCGACCGGTAAATACGATGCCCAGGTTGTGACCTTGGAAGCTGCCCGTGAGCCGGATTGCGTCGATGACCGTGACGGCTGGGTGCAGCGTCAGGCGCTCATACTCGGTTAGGGAGAGTGTGACCTGCGCGGTCGGCGTTGATGTTGGCGCGGTGGCCGCTGCAGTCGGAGCCGCTGCGCGAGGTGGTGGAGCCGCATTGGCCTGGGCCGCACAGAGCAGCAGCAGCCATAACAAAGCCGGCCTTAGTGAGAACTTTGCACAGGCGCGAGAAAACCTGCACGGGGGCGTAGAGGCAGACACCATGGACAGCTCCTGCTGCAGGCGCAGCATAGACCACATGCTAGCCGGGGGCTCGACGTGTGGTCAACCGAGCGTCGTCGACGTGGGTGGCTACTGGTGTCACCAGGAGCGTGCGATTAGAAGGGGGGAGATGCTCGACCGACAAGCTGTGCCCGTCGGTCGAGCGAGAGAGGCAGCAGCAGCGGAATGAATGCTGCTGCTTGCAGCAAGGCAGGTTAGGCGCTGAAGCGACGACGACGGATGACGAGGAAGCAGGCA
>JAGNNG010000529.1 GCA_017990795.1 Deltaproteobacteria bacterium | reverse complement strand
CGTTCACCTGGCCCTGCCCGAGCCCGAGCCGCTGTCTCCGCTGGGTCAGCTACGGCCCACGGCGGCAGTGCTGCTGAAGCTGCGCGCGCCTCTGCCGATCACCAGCGCTCAAGTCGCCGAGCTGGTGGCCCGCGCGGTGCCTGGCCTTGAAGCAGCAGATGTTGCGGTGGTGTCCGCGCCGCTGCCTGCGGTTGTGCCAGTCACTGCCGCTGCGACGGCTGCCACGAGCTTGCCGAGCTGGCTCTTGCCGCTGCTGATTAGCTTGTTGGTGCTGCTGGGTGGGGCTTGTGTGGCGCTACTAACGGCGCTGCGCAGACGTTCGTTGCCATCAGTTCCGGCTTCGCTGCCACCGGGGTCTGCTTCCTTCGTGAGCGAGACCCCGGCAGCGCTACAGCGCCGATAGCGAAAGCGGCTAGTCGCCCAGGCTGTTTAGCAGCGCGCCCTGCTTCATACGGTAGTGCTGGGTGTCGTACAGGTGGGCGACATCGACCAGGTTTAGGCCTTTGCGGACCTCGGTGATGGGGACCAGGCCCAGCTGCAGCGCGGGGGCAATGCCGCGCGCCGACACCATGGTGCCAAACCGTCCCGCCGCAATCGCCTCTACCGCCGCGCAGCCGAACAGATAGCCCATGTTGCGATCGATGGGACTGGGCGAGCCGCCGCGCTGCGGATGTCCCAGCAGCACCGAGCGCGCATCCCACTTGGTGCGGTTCTTGATCGTGGTCGACAGGTAGTGGCCGATGCCGCCCAGGCGGGCGTGGCCGAACTCATCGACGCGGGTGTCCAGCGTCAGCTCATGTCCACCGGTGGGCTTGGCACCCTCGGCGACCACGATCACGCCATAGCGAGGAAAGCGACGATCGCGCTTGCCGCGCTCAAGGTGCGCATTAATGAGGTCGATCATCTTGTCGACCACAAAGTCATGCTCGGGAATCAGCGTCATAAACGCGCCGCCGGCCAGTCCCGACCACAGCGCCAGGTGTCCGGCGTGCCGGCCCATGACCTCGACCACCTGGATAAAGTGGTGCGAGCCCGCTGGCGAGTGCGCGCGCTCAATCAGATCGGCGCAGGTGCTGACCGCCGTGTCAAAGCCCAGGCTGTAGTCGGTGCCCTGCAGGTCCTTGTCGATGGTCTTGGGGATGCCGACGATGCGCACGCCCTTTTCGATCAGGCGCGCGGCCACGCCCAGGGTGTCTTCGCCACCGATGGGCACCAGCGCGTCGATGCCCAGGCGGCTTAGGTTTTCCAAGACCTGGTGCGACAGGTCGATCTTTTGCCCCTCAGGACCGCGGCGCGAGAACGGATTGGTGCGCGAGCTTCCAAGCTGCGTGCCGCCATCGCGATCCCACTTCTGCACCGTGACTTCATCTAGGAGCCACGGCTCCGCTTCCCCCAGCAGGCCCTGCCAGCCGTCGTAGAGGCCCATGACCTCCCAGCCTCGCGCTGAGGCTGCGTTTACGACCGCCTTGATGGCTGGATTTAGACCCGGTGCATCGCCGCCTCCGGTAAGGATGCCGATGCGTCGAATCGGGGTGCCCTGCGAGCCTGCGTCCGTTGCGGAATCGAGCGATTGACTGTTTGACATAGCTATCAGATTTAGGCGACCGCCCGCCTACGTCAATCACTTCTACTTTTTCTGCAGCTGGGGCTCGGACAGGTGGGGGAACAGGTGTGATGCGAGGTGGGGTGAAACAGCTAGTTGAGCCAGCGGTCTTTGTTGCCTGCGTTGCCCGTGTCGCCGGTGTCGCGGAAGCCTCGGCGGCCTCCGTCGATGACGCCAAAGCCGTGGGCGCGCTGCTTCTTGGACTTCTGCTTGCGCCACCAGCCCTGCAAGCTGCTGCCGCCGCCACGCCCCAGCACCACCACGCACAACAGCGCGCCCAGCGCCGCCGCCAGGTGCGGCCACTGCATGCGCAGCACGTCAGAGACCAGCCCCAGCGCCACAAAGAAGTACGAGACCTTCTTGGCCGACATCGGCTCGCCGATGCCCCACATCGTGACTTGCAGGTGGCCAAACTGCTGCGCAAACGCCACCAGCAGCACTACGAACACCGCGCCCGCATCTAAAGGAATGGCGACGCCCGCCCACGCTGGCAGCAAGCGCCCACACAGCGCCGCCGCCGCCGAGGCGCAGACCGAAGCCACCGCCAGCCACACCAAGAAGCGCCGGGTGCCCAGGCTGTGCTCCAGCGTGCTGCCGATCGACCACAGCAGCATGCCGACAAACAGCAGGCCAAAGAAGCTGCTCATCAGGAGCGGCGCGGTCAGCAGCTGATATGGCTTTACGCCCAGTGCCTGGGTCGGAACCAATTGCAGGTAGCTGACCACGAAATCTCCCACACCGGGGATCTTCTGCGCCACGTAGGTGGTCGCCAGGATTGCCAGTACCAGCAGCCCGCCCGGTGCAAAGTGTCCGCCCAGCTGCTGGCTGCCCAGGTTTCTGGAAGACCGGCTGCCGCCTGGGCCTTGGAAAGCGTTGCGGATGGCGTCGACGATGCCGCGCTTCT